>JBKHEN010000059.1:0-15446 GCA_046540795.1 Spirochaetaceae bacterium
TTCATGCACGATTCCGAGCCCACATGCCGGCTGTCAGGGAAGACACGGACGCAGGGCAGCACCCCTGCGTCCGCCGCACGGCCGATGACGTTTCCGCCGGCGGACCTCCCCGTCGCGACCACCCCCTGCGTTCGCCGGATGGCCGGGTCTTCTTTCCGGCTTAGCTCCTCGGCTTAGCGGCGTCAGCCGGTCGCCACAGGTTCCTTGTCCGCGGTGGCGGATTCTTTGCCGGTTTCCTCCTCGACATCCGTTTTCCCGGAAGGGTCTTTCTGAAAGCGGAACAACCGTTTGTACTGTTTGCCGTGGCGATACCATTTGCTGTTCGGATCGTCGATGATGCGCTCCCAGATGGGATCAATGAGCTTCCGGTATTCATCCGCGTAGCGGTCGATCCACTTGACCGTCTCCGGGTCATTGATCAGGTCCTCGGAGTGCTCATGGCCGTGCGGAACGAGATGCGTGTTCACCACGTCGCGCAGCACTTCCGGGTTGTCTATGATCATACACGGTCGGCGCAGGTTTGCGTTTTCGTTGTAGGGGAACCGGCTGCGAATGTGCTTGAAGAACGGCGAGTTGAGTGCCTCGAACAGGGATTTCTCCCGGATATTGTCAATCCCGAAGTGGGCAAAGACACAGGGCTCCACGTTTCCATTACTGATTACGTGCGCGTATCCCTTGCCGCCGGCCATGCAGCCGTTAACCGCGTCGCCGTCATTCCAGAAGTCGGCAAGGAACATGGGGTACTTCGCGCGAAGCTCGCGGACTCGGTTGGCCGAGTATACCCGTTGCTCCGGGGTCGGAACCAGATCGAGAATCGGGTCCTTCCCTACGGGCATGAACATGAAATACCAGCCGAATATCGTGCCCTGGTTTATGAAGTGCTCGACGAACGCGTCGTCGAGAATTGCGTCCAGATTGTACTTGGTTTGTGTCACGCTGATGCCGAACATGACGCCTTCACGGCGGAGATTCTCCATTGCCGTATGGACGCGGTCCCAAATGCCGCGGCCGCGGCGCTCGTCGGTCTCTTTCTGCCAACCCTCGACGCTGATCGCCGGGGCGACGTTTCCGAGCTTACCAAGGCGTCGGGCCAGATCCCGATCGAAAAAGGTGCCGTTGGTATAGGTTAAGAAAAACATGTCGTTGTACTTGGCAAACAGATCGGTGAGGGTATCTTTCATCATGTAGGGCTCACCGCCGGAAACGACGATGAAATAGATGCCGAGATCGCGTGCCTGATCGAGAATATTCTCCAGGTCCTCCCGGGAGAGCTCTCCCTGCTTCTCGTAGAGTCCTGAGTAGCATCCGGTACAGTTGAGGTTGCACCGCATGGTCGGGCTGATGACGAGCACGCTCGGCACGGTGTTGCCGTTCGCTGAAAGCTCCTCACGGCGCTGACTCCCCCTGATGAAGGAGTTGTAGATCAAGTTCGTAACCAGCCCCTGCTTGTAGGCACGGCTCATCTCGTTCCCGACTCTGAGAAAAATGCGGGAAAAGGGCGTTCCATTGTCGAGAGAAGACTCCAGACTGTCGACGAAGTTGCGCACGTCCACGTCGAGGTCCATCTTCCGCGTGGAGTCTATGAGCTTCCGCAGTCGTTTCGGATCTCCGTTTATGCTGTGGCGCAACTTGCGCAGCACGAGCTTCTCGGCGGAGTTCGTTTTGCTCATGAGGGTCCTCCTTCCTGCCGCTACACCACTCCGATAGGACGGCAGCAGTTGTTCCTGACTTCCATCTTTAGCATACGGTCCGGCGTTACCGGGTTGTATACGCCAACTGGTTTATTTTTCACGCTCACTTGGCCACCTTGAACACCGATGAATTCCGAGAACGGGCCCGAAGGGGGCCTCCGCTCGCCGGTATTCAGCCGCGTCTCCTTCGTCCTCATACTGCTCGGCATCACGGTCCTCTTTGTCTTTCTCGTGCGGCGGTTCATCACGCCTACGCTGCTTGCCGCCATCACGAGCGCGCTGTTCGGTCCCCTTTATCGGTGGGTTCATGCCGGCGTCCGTATGGCTCGCCTCGCCCCGGCGGTAACGCTCGTCATCGTGCTTCTCGTGTTCGTCATTCCGCTGGCACCTTCGGGTATCTGGCGCTCGATAACCTCATAGCACAGCTCGAGCGCATCGACGAGAACCGCGCGGAGGCGCAGCAGTGGGTGGAAGAGGCGGTGGAGCGGTTGTCCTGGCTTCCCGTCATCCGTAGGTTGGATATCGATCCCTTAATAGAAGGCAGGCGGACTCTCAGCTCCATGGCCGGGCTGTCCGCGCGACTTGCCACGGGCCTCGGAGAGGTGGCAAGCGGGATCGGGAGCTTCCTGCTCGGGGCATTTATCTAACTCTACTGCCTGTATTTTTTCCTCAAGGACGGGGACCGGATGCTGCAGACGGTGTTCGAGAAGATACCGATGCGGCGCACGGGCAAATCGGAGATCCTGTCCAAGTTCCTCTCCGTGACCCGCGCCACGATCAAGGGGACGGTCGTGATCGGCTTGTTTCAAGGGGCTATCGAGGGCGTCGTAATCGGCATCCTCGGAGTGCCGGGAGCCCTGGTCTGGGGGGTGCTCCTGGTGTTCCTCGGCGGAGGTCTCGTCGGCCTGGCGGATTGGTGGTATTCGGCGTGTTCGGCCTTATCATCGGGCCGATCGTGATGGCGGTCTTCGTCCGGTTATGGACCATCTATGCCGAGCTTTTTCAAAGCACCTCCCACTAATCAACCTTCTTGCCCTTTGTAGCCCCGGCAGGTTATGCAGCCGCGCAGCCACACGGACATATACTTCTCCCGAACCGTAGAGAGGAGGAGCGGTATGGACAGAGAGTTTCGCCAACGTATGGAACGCAATCTCCGTGCTCTCGAGCGGGAAATCGTGGAACGACTGAATATCGAATATGACTCGCTGCAGAATCTGTTGAACTCCGCCGCGGGGAAGGACACCATGGACGTTGCGGAGGAACATTTCGACCGTGAGACTCTGGAGCTGCTCGGCGAGCACGACCGCAGGCGCCTGCGGCGTATCAGCAGGGCGTTACAGCGACTGCACACCAGCGGATACGGCATCTGCCGGCGCTGCGGGAAACCGATCTCGCAGGAGCGCCTCGAGGCCATTCCCGACGCTCTTCTGTGTATCGAGTGTCAGCGGGAGCGGGAAGGCGGCGGAAAGCGGTGGATTGCCGCCCGATGACGAAGACCGGCGGTTCGTGGTATCTCCTCGGTTATGCGATACCGCTGTCTGATTCTCGACCACGATGATACGGCTGTACGGAGCACCGAAGACATACACTACCCCTCGTATCTGGAGTCGATGCGGCGGCTGCGACCCGGGGTGCGCCCGCTCGATGTGCACACGTTTCTGGAGAAGAACTTCGATCCGGGAATCGTGGCTTTTCTCACCGATGAGCTCGGCATGACCGCAGAGGAATTGCAGCTCGAGTATCGTATCTGGCGGAGCTACACGACCTCGCGGGTTCCTGCGTTCTTTCAGGGGCTCATCGACTTTCTCATGGAATACAAGCGCCGAGGCGGAAAGATCGCGGTAATCTCCCACTCGGAAGAGGACGTGATCCGGCGCCATTATCGCGAGCAGACAGGAGGTCGGCTCACGCCGGACTGCATCATGGGTTGGCACGAGGAGGAGGGCAAGCGAAAGCCCAGTCCGTACCCCGTGGAAGCCGTTCTCGAGACGCTGGGGCTCGACGCCTCGGAGGCCCTGGTTGTGGACGATCTCAAGCCGGGAGTGACCATGGCACGGACGGCCGGCGTGGCGGTGGCCGCTGCGGGTTGGGGCCATGAGGTGTCGTCGATCGCGGCGCAGATGCGTGAAATGTCCGATGTGTACTTAGAAAGCGTGGAGCAGCTTCGTCAGTATGTGTTGGACGATTCGGGGACGGGAGACTCGGGCGTAGACGATCCGGGGGTATGATCGGCGTGGTGCCGGCCCCTCATGAGGACCCGCCCGAGAACGCCGATGACCCGCGCCGCGGTGCCGGTTCCGAGAAGAATCAGAAGAAACTCTAAGACTTCCTCGAGCATGAAACCCGCTGCGGAGACTGCGGCAATGAGAAGCGGCGATTGCAACGTCCACAGGGAGAAACAATGGAGCAGTTCCGCAAGCATCACGCCGGCTATGCCGGGGGCGTCTCTCGGAATCGGGATACGCTCCGGGGGCTCCGTCTCCGCCGGGTCCCGTAGCCCGAAGCCGAATCGCAGCTGCATGAGCGGAAACACCAACGGCAGGAGCGTGCGGGCGAAAAAGATTATCTGGTCGAGCGAGGCGCCTTCCGCCGTCTCCCATGGTCCCGGCCAAACCGCCGCAATCACCACCAGCAGAATAATGAGGTACCCGCTCTGTGCACGGCGGTAGCGAGGATCATTTGCGTAGTTTGCAACGCTGATCTTGAAGAGCCTGCTCACTTCGCTCATCGGCTGTTCCTTCCGGCGAAGGCTCCACGAAATGCCGGTTGTTGCAGCGACAGTAACACGACCGATACACCGCGTCGCCTGTAGTGTTCGGGCGTAGCGATCGCGGCCAACGGCTCTTCGAGAAACGCAACGAGCACCGGACCGGGTGGCGGAGCCGACTGCCGTATGCTTCTGAGAACCCTCCCGGTGGTGGTCCCGGCTTGCCGACGGATTGCACGCTCCGGCACGGACCGGGAGAGGGCGGTGCGCAGCACGCTGCCGTCACTAATGTCACCCAGGGCGAAGAGGGCGCGATTCCACAGCACGTGGGCGTCTTCCAGATCGAAGCCGGATCCATTGTGCAACGACAGCCGCACGCCGCTCGCCGAGGCGTATAGCTCCGCGGTCACGTGCAGCTCCAGAGCCCCCTGGACGTAGTAGCTTCGCTGTTCATTCCGTTCCAGAGGCACCAGCAGAGAGCGACGCGAGCCGTCCTCTCGCACCGTGACAGCCTGGCCGTGGCGCGGAACCGGTTGGAGTCCCTCCGGCAGCTCGCCTTCGAAGTCCTCCTCGATCCGGGAGGCAACCAGGATATCCTTCTCCAGCACCCCCGGGGTGGGCGAATCCCGGTGCGCGGAGGCGGCGGCGCGGAACACCTCGCCCTCGCCGAGAAAGGTCTGGGCAATCCAGGTGCCGCGGGAGGCGCCGAGCAGCAAGAATCCGGAAACCGCCACTGCTACGGCGGCCGGACCGATCAGCGCAATCCGTGAGGGACTGTGGCTGCGCGCAAGACGGCGCGTCAGCAGAGCGATGATAATGATATAGCCGATGCCGGCAAGCATAAGCGTACCCCGACCCGGCAGCAGATACGCGCGCCCGGACATTACCGCATTGCCCGCAAGGGAGTCCTGCATACGGCGTCCGACAGCCGTGGGAAACCGTATGCGTCCGGCGGGAGGAAGGGGAGAAAACGCTTCCCGCCAGAGACCGCTCTCGGACATGGCCATGCCGCCGAGAGTGCGGATGTCGGTGGCGACGAACTCCACCGTTCCCTTGCCCCGGTCCTCGTACGCGACTAGGGGAGGGCCGGTCTCAGGGACCCGGCGAGCACCGGGGGTAGGCTCGAGGTGGGAATAGCGGACTCGTGATCCACCATCGACGATGCCGAAGGGAAACAGCGTGCTCCACGCCGCCGGCACCCCTTGCTCGAGTTCCGCTATCTTTCCCGGCAGCAGCTTTGTGATAGCCGCCGCGTCCTGCTCGGTGAGATGTGCGCCGCCGATCGTAATAAGACGGCCCCCGCGGCGAATCCACGTGTTGAGAGCTCGAACCGAATCCTCCCGCAATTGCGTCAGGGCGGCATTATAGAGCACCACCGTATCCGCCGCGTCCAGCCCGAGAGCTTCCGTCGGAAGCTCGGCCGGTTCCACGTAGACAATCCGCGCGTCCTCCGCAAGAGTTCCACGGATCCGATGGAGGAGATCGAGAGATCCGACGCGGCCGAGTACGAGGACGAATCGGCGCAATTCCTCCGACGAGGTCGTCTCCCATCGGGAATCGGTGGTGGTTCCATCCGTTACTCCCGCCTCCACGCGGACCTCTTGCGAGTGGGCGGGAAGGATGATCTCCACCGGCTGCGTTCCCGCCCCGGCTGTGCGGACGCGGTGAATCGCGCGGTAAGCGGTTCCGCCTTCGAAGCGGAGGTCGACGGTCACCTCACCGTCGAACGGCCCCTCGGGTGAAACGAAGGTAGCACGAAACGGGACCCATGAGCCCGGTGAGAAGCTGCCGTCAAAGCCCAGGACGGGATCGAGGAGCACCGGCTCCTGTGGTAGCGCGCGCGAAGCTACGCACGCCACGAGCAGGACGAGCAGTGCTGTCGTTCTCGATGGCCCCACCTCGATACCTCGCCGTCGATTATGGTGTCGTCCCCTGTGACGTTACGAGAATCTTCTGTCCCACGTCATAGCCGATGGTGGAGATCGTGTCGGTTTCGAGATTACGCACCGAGATCGTTCCCGCCGTTTGGCTCTTCTCCACCAGCACGAACTCCGCGCCCGGCACGAGGCCACGCTCCTTCATGAGCGTGAGAAAATCCCCGTCGTCCGATCCGATGCGGGCCACCGCGAACGTGGCTCCATGAGGTATCTCCGAGAGGGGGATGAACGACGGCGACTCGACGGTGCCGTCCGCCCGAGGGATCGGATCCCCGTGAGGGTCGACCTCCGGGGAATCGAGCAGCGCATCGATCCGAGCGATGAACGTCTCGGAGACCGCATGCTCGAGCTCTTCGGCTTCCCGATGTACTTCGCTCCAATCGTAGCCGAGTAACCGTTCGAGAAAAGTCTCCAAAAGCCGATGTCTGCGGATCATACGGAGTCCGAGTCGCTTTCCTTCCTCGGTCAGCTCGGTACCCTTGCGTGGATAGTAGCGCAGAAGTCCCGCGGTCTCCAGATGCTTCACCATGGAGGTAGCCGAGCCGGGGGTAACCTGCATCGCCTCGGAGAGCGTCTTCATCTGCACGAGCGAATTCGGTGCGAGATGATGCAGCTGGTAGAGCGTCTTTACGTACTGCTCAACGGTTCGTGTAGCCACATATGCTCCTGTGGTTCCGCCGTGTGACCGCCGTTCCATTCTATCGACCGACCTCAACAGGTACAAGCGTCGGATTCTCGCGGGCCTCAGGCCGCGGCGGCGACGAACCCGAGAATGTAGAGGCTCCCGAAGACCGTCTCCAGGGCGGCGCTCTTTCGCAGGACGCCGTTCATCACCTCGCGATCCGTCGACTTGGTGAGTACGCCCCGGAGGCTCCCCACGGCAAGCGGCAAGCTCAGGAGGACGACTGCCACCGTGGCAGGAGCCGTTCCCCGTACCCACTGGAGCGCCACGAGAAGGTACAGCATGGCGAGGAGGCCGACATAGAGCCCGACGGCGCCACGGCGTCCGAGGAGACCGGAAAGCGTGCGAATTCCCGCATCTCGATCCGTGTCCAGATCCCGAATACTGTTGGCCTCGAGGATGAGCGTAACCAAGAGGCCCGGAACGATACCGGAAACCACGGCGTTGGCCGTGACGATTCCGGTGAGCGCATAGAAGGCCGAGCCCGTCATGACCGGTCCGAGCAGGAGAAATACCAAGAGGTCACCGGCGGCGTAGTACTTCAAGCTGAAGCGCTTTCCCGTGTAGAGGTAGGCCGCCGTGCCGCCGAGTGCTGCGACGACTAAGAGCTCCACGCCGCGCAGCGCGGCAATCACGGCGGAGAGCAATGCGGCCAGTGCGAAATAGCAGTGGCCGCTCACGCGCATGAACCGCGGGCTTACCGAGCCGTGAACCAATACGCCCGCCGCGTCGGCCACACCTTCACGATCGACTCCATGGATGAAGTCGTAATAGTCATTGAGGACGTTGGTCCCGGCGTGAAAGGCGAGCACCGCAACAAGGAACAGCGGCAGGATCGGCCGACTCACCGGATGTGCCTCGGACACCGCCACCGCCGGCGCCAGGAGTACCGGCACTATCGAGGCGGGGAAGGAATACGGCCTCAGCGTGTCCAGCCACGTCCGCAGTGTCATGGTCACCTTCGGGGAGCACCAGTGAGATACCATCTGAGGAACTGGGTCAGCGGTTCGGCGGCGTGAATGCCGTAGCCGCCGGCCTTCAGATAGGCCTGCTTGATTCCACGTTTATGAAGAAAGCTATACACGAGCTCATCCCTCGCCGCCATCTGCGAAAGACTGAGCTTTATGCCGGCGGCCGAGGGGAGTTCGTCTTTCTCATACGGATCCGCGCCGTACAAAACGATGGCGAGCTCCGGCCGCTCGAACCGGTCGAGGGCGCGCAGGCCGTCCGAGAGGCGGGTCAGGTACTCTTCCTCACCGCCTTCCTCAATTGGGATGTCCACGTCGCTCGGGATATGCGAGGGGTGAAGCGAGCCGTCGGGAAGGTGAGGATCGCCGTCGAGCGGCCATCCTCGGGCCATATGAATGCTCAGAGTTCGGACGGTGGCGTCCTCGGCAGTGAGCGCCGCGGTTCCGTCACCCTTGTGCACGTCGAGGTCGATAATCCACAGCTTGTGGATGCCGTGGTCATGTTGAATCTTGCGGGCGGCAATGACTACGTCGTTCACCGGGCAGAACCCTGCCCCGGTGTCGTAACGGGCGTGGTGCATTCCGCCGCCGAGGTAGAAACAACTCGAGCGTTCGAGTGCGTAGCGACAACACTCGTAGCTACCGGAGACGGTACCGAGGGCATAGTCGAAGAGCTCGGAGAGCGGGCGCCGGGCGGAGGAGGGGTCATAGCGGTTATAGTTCCCCTGTCCATCGATAAGCTCGTAGGTGCGCTCGATCTCTCGGGTCACGTGGGGGGAGAACAGCCGCGACACGTAGTCCCGACTATGTACCCGCTCCAGATCGGCCCGGGTGACGGCGGTCGCGCCGCGGGAGGTGAGCGCCTGGTCGACCCGATCAGCGGTTTGTGGGTCCGCGCGAAGGTTCTCGATCGTCCGTCTGGTAGCACTCGGCGCGATTGGAATGGAGATCCCATATTCGGAAAGAGCGGGTCTCGATTGTGGATCGTAGAGAATCATGGGCACAACATACCATCAGGAACCGTCTTCGGACACTTCCTCGCGGTAGACCGCCGTGCGATTCCTGCCGCGCTGTTTTCCCTCGTAGAGGGCGATGTCGGCACGCTCTACGCAGGCATCGAGGTCCCCGGAGACGCAGGAACTCACGCCGAAGGTCATCGTAACGGTCAGTTTCCGATCGCCGTAAGCGACCGGCGCCCGGAATATTGATTCTCCGAGGCGACGTGCGAGAACGCGGGCCCCCGCGGTTTCGGTATCCGGAAGAAAGATGAGGAACTCCTCGCCGCCCCATCGTGCCACTCGGTCCTGGGCGCGCACCGTATTCGAAAGACGTCGGGCTACCTCCTGCAATACGGCATCTCCGCATTCATGGCCGTAGGTATCGTTGAGTTTTTTGAAGCGGTCGATGTCACCGAGGATCAAGGAATAGGGAGAGTGAGAACGCTCCGAACGCTCCTGTTCGTATTCGGCTATGGCTGTCAGGTGATAGCGGTTGGCCAGACCGGTGAGCTGGTCGGTGTTGGCACGCTCCATGAGCTCCCGGTTGAATCGTATGAGGTTATCATGCTCGGTTTCGAGCTCGTTCTGGTGCTGCACCGACGAGAGCAGCTGACGGGAGAGGTCGTCGACGGCCTGTTCGAGCAGCTCCTGAGCCTCCCGGGCGCGGAGCTGTGCTTGTACCCGGGACCGTACTTCCGGTCCGTAGAAGGGCTTGGTGACGTAGTCGGCCCCGCCGGCTTCGAAGCCTTCGAGTACGGTTTCCTTCTCGTCTCGAGCGGTCAGAAAGATAACGGGAACGTCTTTGTACTCGGGGCGTCGTTTGAGTTCTCGGCAGACGTCGATCCCGTTCATGCCGGGCATCATGATGTCGAGGAGAAGCAGGTCGAAGCGTCGGTGCTCCGCCTGCTCGAGGGCATCCGCGCCGCTGCGCGCAAAGGCGATGCCGTAGCCCTCCTCTTTGAGCTCACTTGCCACGAGCTGAATGTTGTCCGGATTATCGTCAACGATCAGGATGTTACGCCGCGGCACTACTCGGTCTCCTCGTGCAACGTTGCCCCGAAACTCTCGGCTCGCCTGCGGAAGCTCTCCAACGCCTCTTCTGTGGCGGCAACGTCGAATTGTTGAGCCGATCGAGCGATCCGACGGCCGGCTTCTTCGAAGCCCTCGAGACCGTGTTCGGCGCCGAAGCTCTCGACCTCCGTGCCGAACGCGGCGAGTTCGTCGAGCATCTTCACGTGACGGATCCGCCGCCATGATGCGCCGAGCCTTTGCTGTAGCTCCTCCCGGACCCGTTCCGCTTGCCGCGGCGACACCGAGACGCCTTCAGCGGGCTCGAAGTTCGCGGGCTCCCGGGAGTGCACCTTCTCTACGGGCCGGTCTTCGCCGCGCTCTTCTTCAGGCGTCCGGGGTTCCGAAACGTCCCATCGGGCGGGAAGCGAGGGGACCCTCACCGTGAACCGGGTGCCCGCGCCTTCTCGGCTTTCCATCTCTATCGTTCCGTCCATGAGCTCGACAAGACGCTTCGTGATTGCGAGGCCGAGCCCCGTACCTCCGCGGTTCGCGCTCTCCGCGCCGTGAGCCTGGCTGAAGGCTTCGAACAGACGTTCTTGCTCACTCTCCGGGATCCCCGGGCCGGTGTCACTGACCGTCATGACCAGATCGAATCGGTCCGGCTCGCGCGCTTCCCCCGAGAGCGAAACCACGACCGTCCCCTCGTCGGTAAATTTCACCGCGTTCGACGTGAGGTTCAACAGAACCTGACGCAGGCGGGCGGAGTCTACGTAGAGATTGGGCGGTACCTCGGGGTCAACCGTGCTTTTCAGTTCCACCGCTTTCTTTTCGGTATGCGGCTCGAACATGGTCAAAACGCCGGATACGATACGTTGTGGATCCGCAAACGCCCGGGTGAGCTTGAGCAGCCCGGCTTCCACCCGCGAGAGATCGAGGAGGTCGTTTATGAGATCGAGGAGCGTCCTTGCCGATTCGTTGATCGTCGCGAGGTAGCGCTGTCCCGTCTCATCATCCACGATGCGTCGCAGGAGCTCTCCGAATCCGAGGATCGCGTGAAGAGGCGTTCGCAGTTCGTGGCTCACGTTGGCCACGAACTCGCTCTTGGTCCGACTGGCGGCTTCAGCCTCTTTGCGTGCCTGCCGCAATCGCTGCTCCATGGCCACGCGGTCCGATACATCGCGGGACACCGTGATAACCTCGGTGACCGCACCGGTTTCGGGGTCGCTCATTGGCGTGCTTGCGGTCTCGAACCAGGTGTAGCTCCCGTCCTTTCGCCGTATACGGTAGGTGAGGTACCGTGTACCCGGGTTGCCCTCGGAGAAGTCACGCGGGCCGCCCTCGCGTTTACGATCCTCCGGGTGAAACAGCGCAAAAGGGTCGACACCGATGAGCTCCGAGGGCTCGTAGCCGAGCAAGTGCCTGCAGGCCGGAGAAGCATAGAGGAATCGGCCGTCGGTATCGTGTCGAGCGATGAGATCGGTGGCATTCTCGGCAAGGAGCCGGTACTGCTCTTCCCGCCGCATGAGGTCCGTCTCGTCGGACTGGACGGCAACATACCACTCAACTGTGCCGCTTTCCGCGAGGACCGGGGAAATGGTCTGCGTGGCGTAGTACAGGGCCCCGTCCTTGCGTCGGTTGCGAATTTCCTCCCGCCACGTGTTTCCCGATGATATGGTCTCCCAGAGGCGGGCGAAGTAGTCACGGGACATCTCTCCGGAGCTCAGAAGGCGAGGGGTGCTCCCGAGGGCTTCCTCCCGAGAGTACCCGGTCATCCGCTCGAAAGCCGGGTTCACATAGCGGATCACCCCTTCGGGAGTGGTAATGAATACTGCGTGTCCGGCCTCTTCCACGGCGCGATGTAACAGTCGGAACAAACTACGCTCATTCAAGATGTAAAAGTATACACAGTATTCGTATCAATTACAAAGAGCGTACGTCCCGCGGTGCGCCTCAACCAGTGAAGCAGTGAAGCCGGAGAGGCGAACTCGAGCTCGAGCTCAAGCTCGCTCTCCGGTCTCGGCCACGTGCATCTCTTCACTGATGCGTTGCACGCGATTGGAGTTCTTCCTCGAGGTGTAACCCGTAGCGCTTGCGT
Source organism: Spirochaetaceae bacterium (assembly GCA_046540795.1). Lineage (GTDB taxonomy): Bacteria > Spirochaetota > Spirochaetia > DSM-27196 > PWMO01 > JAAAOH01. The sequence goes on from JBKHEN010000059.1 coordinate 12,090, forward strand.
GGAAAGCTGCGCGCGACCGCGACGGCATTGCGCTTGTCGTTGAACACGACCCCTTCGTTCCAATACTCCACCGCGGCAAACATGGCGTTTCCGCTGTCGTGCTCGTCGCTCTCCTCGGTGGAGAAGAAAACGTAGTTTTCCAGTCGTTCGAAATCGTGCTGCTCCAGACAGGCATTGCGCTCACGGTTGAAGCGGTTCCATTCCTCGAGCTTCTGGAAACCCGGACCCTCGTCCTGAATGATCAGATGAGCGTGGTCTTCGCGAAAGCTGAACCATACGCTCACTTTCTTCTGTGGGTCGTTCTTGTTCCCGTGCTTCACCGCGTTCTTTATGAGCTCGGAAATCTGTTGCTCGAGGAGGTTCAACTCCTTGAGCTCGGGCGGGGCCTTCTGCACGATGAGCAACGTGAAATAGCGAATCTGACGGAAATCGCTGGGGAAGGTCTTCTGAAACATCCCTGTGGTGTCGAAGAGCGGGTGATGCTCGTCTACGATGAGTTGATCGGGCATGGCGTACCTCTAGTTGGGGTCCTTCAGGCGCTCGAGCGCCTTTGCTTCGTTTTCCTCTATGTGGAAATAGTCCATCAGTTTGGTGAGCTGAATCACCTGTCTGACGGTACCCTTGACGTTGACCAGCAGGACCCGGCGGCCCTGCTTCTTGATGGTGGAGTGCACGTGCATGAGTGCGCCGATCCCGGTCGAATCGATGTAGCTCACCCCGTCCACATTGATGATGAAGTCACGTATGCCTTTGGCGACCATCTTGTTTACTACTTCCTTGAGACGGTGCGCATTGTAGAGATCCATCTCCCCGCTGATGTCGACGATGTAGATCGATCCGGATCGCCTGAGGCGGATGTCCATGTTTCGAAATGCCAAAGCTGTCTCCTTCGTAATCCGTATCTTGCGCTTAGCGTACTTTCATGACCAGCATCGTTTGGTCGTCGTGCCGACCGGCTGCGCCGACGAAGGACTCGAGCTCACGGCGCAGGTGCTCAACGAGCCGCTGCGGCTCGGCTTCCCGTGCCGCCGTGATAGCCGCTTTGAGGGACTCGATCCCGTACTGTCGACCTTCTTCGTTCATCGCTTCCACGACGCCGTCGGTGTAGAGTACGAGCAGATCTCCGGGCTCTACGGTGAATCGCTTCTGCTGGTACTTCGAATGCTGCTCGATCCCGATCGGGAGCCCTTCGGTATCTACCTGCAGGAGTCGTTCGTTGCGACTGCGGTAGATGAGCAGCGGATGATGGGCCGCATTGGCATAACTGACTTCCCGGGCGGCCTGATCATAGATCAGATAGCCCATGGTTGCATAATGGTCCACGTCGATGCTTCCGGTAATACCACGATTCACCAGCGACAGCACCGCCGCCGCATCCCGTTTCGGGGAAGCGACCAGGTGGAGGATGGAGCGAATCATGACCATCACCAGTGCGGCGGGGATACCCTTTCCCGCAACATCGCCGACCACCATGGCGATGCGCTGATCGTCGAGGGCGATGATGTCGTGATAGTCCCCGCTCACGCCTTTGGCGGGAATGGTGAACGAGGCAAGGGAGCCGTTGGTAAGCGACGGCGTGTCGCCGGGTAGCAGCTTGTTCTGGATGTCCGCGGCGATGTCCAGCTCGGTTTCCATCTCCCGTTTCTCGAGCACCTCGAGGTAGGTGTGAATATTGTCGATGGTAACCGAGGCGTATTCGGCAAAGGTGCGAAGGTGCTCGAAATCGCGCTCGTCGAAAAACTGGTTCTCCGCACGCTTCAGCGTAGAGATCACCCCCAACACGCGATTGGATACCACCAGCGGTACCGCAATGAGGGAGCTGACGAACAACACATCGTCGGCAGCGTTTCCCGATAGCCGAGGATCCTCCGCGGCGTTCGGGATGAACACCGGCTGTGCCGAGGTTACCACCTCGCCGAGGACCGTCTCCCCGAGGGAAATCGGCGTTTCCTCGAAATGGCGCTTGATGCTGCCGGTAGTCACGCGGGCGATCTCGGGAACGGGGTAGAGAGGCGGATAGATCCCCTGAGTGGCGCGTACCCGCAACACATCCTCGTACTCATCGACCAGGAGAATTGCGCCGGCGTCGGCGTTGAGATTGCGTGAGGCGGCCCTCACGATGATGTCGAGAACTTCCGACATCTCGATGCGACGCGAGATGGCACTGCCGAGGTTCTTCATGAAGTCGAACATAGACTCCAGGCTTGCCGCGAAGTACTCCATCGATTCCTGTGCCTGCTCGTAGAACCAGCGGTCATAGCCTATGATCACCGCCGCGTGGGCGAAGTACGAGGCCGGGAGGATGATCCGGTGAATGAACGGCTCAGTGTAGCCGTAGAGGAGAATAACCAAGTGGGCGAGGGCCAGCACCGAGAGAAGCACGAAGCGCACGCGCATGATGAGCCGGGCGTTCTCGGTATTCACCGGCGAGACCAGCCCGAGGGCGACGGCAAGGTAGATCACGTTGGCCTCGATCCACAGTCCATACTGAAACGAGCCGAGCTGAACCGGAAGCGCGAGCACCTCCACCGCGGCCACGGCCAGAATCGCAAGCCCGTTGAGCACGAAGTACGCGTAGTCCGTACCGCGGTAGCCCGTGAACTGTCTGAGCCACACGACGTAGGCGATCACCACCGCAAGCCCCGAGGCCGGCAGGAGGAGCTCCAAATCGGTCACTGCAAGGGCGAGATCGCGCAGCAGAAGGATCCCGAGGATCACCGCCATCACGGAGAACCCCGGCAGCAGCCGGCGCTCCTCGGCGCCACGGGTGCTCAGGCGATAGAGCAGCATCCCCAGTACGATGAGAACGAACAGCTTCGGCCACAGCAGCGTCGGTTCCATGGCTCAGCTCTTTTCCTTTTCTTCGAGCTCCCGGAGCACGGTGGCAAGATTGGACAGCATGCGGTTGAATGAAGCCGCCAGCGTGCCCACTTCGTCACGCCTGCGAACCGGTATCTCCTGTACCTCGACAAGACCTCGGCTGGCTTTGTCGACGAGCACGGTAAGCTCCTCGATCGGCCGGGTGACCTGCGAGCTCATGAACAAGCCCAACCCGAGGGCAATCACGATCACCACGCCGACGGCGATGACGAGCAGTCGACCGCTATCCTGCACCGGCTGGAGGATCTCGGCCCTCGGGACCGTGACGCCGAGAGCCGCGTCGATGGTGGCTATCGGTGCGTAGGCGACGTATATCGACTCGCCATCGACGTCGGTGTAGCGTTGGATGCCCACGTCACCTTCGAGCATCCGCCGCACTACCTCGACGAACTCTTCATTCTCGGCCTCCAGGAGGTCGTCGGTGGCAAAGGCTTCGTTCCATGCCGCACCGGCCTCCGTGTCCGCCTCCGTGTCGGC
>JBKHEN010000060.1:0-15349 GCA_046540795.1 Spirochaetaceae bacterium
TCCATGATCGTGATCTCCACCCGGCGGTTCTTGCGCATACCTTCTTTGGTAGAGTTGTCGGCCACCGGCTGCCGTGCACCGACGCCACGGAACAGCAGCCGCTCTCGGTTTCGTGCTCCCTCTTCGATGAGGAAGTTGCCGACGGCGGCCGCCCGTTGTTCGGAGAGCTCCTGCCGCCCCTGCTCGGTGCCGGCAAGGGCGGTATGGCCGGTGATGAGAATGTCACGCTCGGGGTATTTGCGAAGGATTTCGGCAATTCGACGCAGCTTCTGCCGCTCCGGCTCGATGAGCTCGGCGGAATCCGGCGGGAAGCGGATGTTGTCGAGGGTGATGGTGACCCCGTCCTCGTCCGTCGCTACCGAGGCATCCTCGACATCGAGATCCTCGATGTCCCGCTCCACCTCTTCGCGCACGCGCTCGCGGTCCAGGGGCTCGGCAGTCAGTACTTCCGCCGTGGCGGTGCCTTCGAACTGGATGGTCTGCCCGTTGGCCACGTGAAACACGAACACGTAGCTCTCCTCGTAGCCCCGGGATCTGCCGCGGTCGGGATCCCAGTAATAGGTCTGCTCCGTAGTTCCGGTGACTCGTACGGGGTACCACGGATCGTTCGACTGCCGATCAGGCTGATCGAAGACGTTGTAGACGATGGAGAACGCCGGATGCTCGCCGTCCCGCCACTCTTGCAAGCCGAGGTACTCGTAGCTCACCGGCACCTCCGAGCGGATGACCCCCTCGACGCCCAGCACGTGCTCGAGGTCGAAAACTTCCGTCGCCGTAGCCGTCCACGTGTCTCCCTCCTGCACGGGGCCTTCCGGCAGTATGGGAACGTCCTGGATGGGCGGTACGAGAAACTGCGGTTCGATGGTGTAGCGGCCGCGGGGATCGCGCCAGAACTCGGAAGAGAACTCTTCTCCGTACTCATAGACCCCGCTGCGCGTCGACGCTTCATTGGAATGGCTGTAGCGAAAATCGATGAAGCCGGCGTCGTCGTCCTCGCGGACTTTTTCGATCTTGACGGTGATACGGTTCAACGCTTGATTGCGATGGCTGAACACGCCGTCGATGAAGACGTTCTGATCTACGTTGGAGAGGATGCGGTACTGATCGTCTTCCCGATATGAGAACCGGAACTCCTCTTCCGCCGAAACCGGTGCCGCCGCGAAAATGCAACCGATCAGCAATTCGGGCAGAATGTGCCGCAGGCAATTCATTGGCTCTTCTCCATATTCTGTCTACTCGGCCGGTCTCGACAAAATCTTGACAAAGGGCCCCGTGCAAGATACGTTTTTAGCGGGAAGTGTGACAACGGTCCGATCCTGCGGATAGACGCCGTGACAACTGAAGCCTTGGCGAAACGATTACAAAATATCAAAAAGTTCTCGTCCAAACGCCGAAGGCGGGAGCTTACGCCGGCACAGCAGGCGATCTATCCATATATTATCCGCGGGAAGGATTTCGTCGTAGAAACCGGACCGGAGTCACCACACCAACTGGAACTTCTCTTACCACCACTGCTCCGACTGAAACTCGAACGCCCCGGCATCAAGGCGTTGATCGTCAGCCGTGATCCGGAATGCATTCACGCCACGGCCCACTTGCTCTCCGTGGCGCTCGACGGTAAGCCGGCCAAACGACATAACGATCGCCCCCAAGTCGTGGAGCTCGGAACCTCGGACACCACGCGCAGGGAGGCCTCGTTGATCGCCGCAGGTCCCCACGTCGTTGTCGGTACTACCGAGCGGGTTATCGACCATATCCGTCGAGACAACCTCGATCTCTCCGGCGTCGAGCTATGCGTGATCGATGAGCCCGATGCCGAGGCGGCGGGCGGCTTCAACGCCGATCTGCACTACATCTATTCGAAGTTCGGCGGCTATCCGCAAAGCGCGGTGTTCACCCATGAGCAACACGAGGCTCTGGCGGAAATCATGTCTCTATTGCGACGTCCGTCGGTGATTCCGCTGTCGAGCCGGCAAAGGCACGAAGTCGGGGCGGAAGACGGTAAGAGACGATCCAAATCCACGCAGGAGGAGAGTCGAACCGTGAGCACGCGTAAGTTTACCGACCTGATGTCGGATGAAAAACTCAAGCAGCAAATCGAGGACATCATTCAGGATATCCAGGAGAACGAGGATCCTGATGAGATGAACGCATATCGGAAACTCATCAGGAAACGGGTTCCGCTGTCGCGGCGCACGTACTTTGCCGCCTACCTGCTCAAACACTTCGGAAGCGCACCGAAACCACCCAAGCAGACGAATAAGAGCGGCGAGTTCTCCACCGTTTTCGTCGGGGTGGGCAAGAACCGCAAGGTGTTTCCCCGGGATCTCATCCAGCTGTTTACCAATGTCGACGGCGTTACCGGTGACGACATCGGCCAGATCAAGATTCTCGACAAGTATTCCTTTATCGAGGTCTCGAAGGACAAAGCGCAAGCGACTATCGATGAGCTCAGCGGCAAGGAGTATCGTGGCCGCAAGCTCAACGTCAACTACGCGCGCAAGGACGACTGAGGCTCGTCGGCGGACGGCAGGTCGCGGGGGCGATCGGTGACCGCCCGGAAAGTTCGCTCAGAACAGGAATCGGCTCGCAAGGGTCAAGGCCAGGTACAGGTTCGTCCCCATTCCCGTGAGGAGACACGTCAACGCCGCCGCCTCCAGGCGGATCGCACGCCGGTGGCTGCGCGCCGCTTCGCGTCTGAGAGCGGCGGGGACGACGACAAACTCCGCCATCGGATCACGCGGTGCACGCAGACCGTGCTCATCGGGCGTTCCGAAGGCCTGATAGGCGGCCTCCTCCGTTAGCCGGCGGCCGGCCGGCGGAATGGCGCCATGGGCTACGAGCTCTCGGGCGGAACGTGCGTCGACCTCGCGGCAGGCGTAGCGCTCCCCGTCGGGGAGGGTCAATTCCTCCCCCGAGGTGAGACCGTAGCGCAACGGCAGCCGCAACAGGTCCCGCTCCGCGCGGTGCCGGCGTCCGCGGCGCCACAGGTTTCGGTACAGCGGGAAGGCGATGAAGCCCGGCGGCAACAGCGGCGCCGGGGGGACCAGCGCAAGGGTCGCCGCGACGGTTGCAGCGGCACGAGCCGGGGGAATCCGCATGTACAGGTAGGCCAGAAACAGAAGCCCCAGGGAGCCCACTGCGAGAGACGCCGGGGTAAAGGGGTTCCAGTACTCGTTCCGTTGGCGCCCCGTCCAAACGGAGTGCAGGAGGAGCCCCTCTTCGGGGCCATCGTAGAGTATCACCAGCAGTCCGTCCGGTCGCTGTCCGCGGAACACCCCGCGATCTTTCTCCATACACAACGTGCCGGCGACGAACATCTGCGTGCGTTCGGGAAGGGAGGTCAGCCGTGCCCAGGGCAGCCGCTCGGGTGTAGCCTCGGGGAACGCGTGGTTATCTACGGCCTCCGGCTCGGGGGCCGGCAGCACGTAGGCCGCGGTCTTCACCATGTCGGCCGCCACCGATATCCTTCCGTCGCTCAGCCACACGACATCGTCCTCCTCGATCGCTTCGAGCCGTCCGAAGAACCGATACGGACGCTCCTCTCCCGGCCGCAGTTGAGCAAGCCGCCCGTAGGTCACCGTGGGCAATGCCGAAGCCTCGACCACGGAGCGGCGGAATCGCCGCCAACGGCTGCGTACCGAGACGGCGCCGATGCCGGGCACGACAAGAAAGAAGACCACTGCCGTTGCTATGATCGGATACCAGATGTTCATCTTGTTGAATGCCGAGTTCTAGATTAGGCTAATGGTATCATGGTAGAACGAATAGTCGTAGATCCCGTGCACACCAACGTGTACGCAATGGCGACGGGCAAGAAGGAGTGCGTTCTCATCGATCCGGGTGCCGACGGCCCCGCGATCGTCCGACGCCTGGAGGCCATGAACCTGAAGCCCCTCATGATCCTGCTCACCCACGGACATCTGGATCATTGCTCGGCGGCCGGCTACGTGCAGGCTCACTATGACTATGAGATCCCCTTGGCGGTACACGAGGCGGACGCCTCGATGCTCGGGCCGGAGGCACGGGATTTTCATTACCGTTTGTTCAGCGCCATGGGTTCGGAGGGAGAAGTGCTCTTCGAGGAACTCTACACGCCCTTGCCGGAGCCGGATCTAAAGCTCACCGACGGGGACACGATCATGGAAACGGACATGGTGGTCATTCACACACCGGGGCATACTCCCGGCAGCGTAAGCTACTACTCCGAGGAAGAAAAGGCGGTGTTCACCGGAGACACGTTGTTCTTCAAGGATATCGGCACGACGGATGTCGAGAACGCCGATCGCAACAAGCTTCTCGAAAGCATTGCCGAGCGGCTTCTCACCCTGGCGCCGGAAACCCGCCTCTACCCGGCTCACGGACCTCTGTCGACGATCGAACGAGAAATGAAGAACAATCCGGCCCTGCGGAAAGCCGGCGTCATCTGAGGCCGGTCCCTCAGATGATCCCGTCGAGGATCGCTCCGAGGGACTCCGCTTCGCCCACGTACCCGCTCGCTGAGAGCTGGTCGACGGCACGATGCAGTTGCCGGGAGTACTGCTGAATAAGGGCGTCGATCTGCTCGGCCGAGGCGCCGTCGTCCTCGGTGGTGAAGCGGGCGTTCTGCTTCATACGGGAAAGACGCTCGATGAGACTGTCGAGCACTTTCAGCTTCTGAATGCTAAACCCACCGCCGTCGACGGTGGAAGGGATCCCCTGCACGTGTTCGAAGCGCGCGTAGCCGAGCGGCCCGCTGACCGGCAGCGTCAGCTTCCCGGGTCCGAACCTGGCTTTGACGAGGCTCGTGACCGGGATCGTCTGTGGACTGTGCGCTACCGCTGGAGTAATCATCCCCCATCCTCCACTCTTCGTTATCGGAAGACGGGAGGAGAACCTTAGCGGTTTCTTCGCTCGAGCTCGGTCTGATACTCGATCCGGTACAATGCGTAGGGTATGGCTTCCAGTCGTTCCCGGGGAATGGGCTTGCCGCTCTTGAGACAGATCCCGTACTTCCCCGCCTCGATGCGGGCAAGCGCCGAATCGATGAGCTGCAACCGTTTCATGTCCTGGGACCCCAGGGTATCCAAGACGCGCTTGTCTATGTCGCTACTGGCGATGTCTACCAGATCTTTGGAATCATCCGTTTCGATGATGCTCTGGAAATCCTCGTCCTCGGCGACGAGATTCTGGATAATTTCCTTCTTCATCGCCAACAGCTTCTGCTTCATGCGCTCGACGAACTCTTTGTCCATCTGCTTCCTCGAGTAAAATATGGCGACCAACAATGAGCGAACCGCATGAAAAAGTCAACAGGAAACTGCCTGCAATACCGCACTTTTTCGTCCTTCGATATCGGGCGCGTTGACAAACCCGCCGGTTTCACATAGCGTTCCCATGACTGAGTTTAGGTCACACCAGGAGGCTTCGTGGCAAAAGAGGAAGCAATTGAAGTCGAAGGCATCGTGAAGGAATCCTTGCCCAACACGATGTTTCGCGTAGAGCTAAAAAACGGACACCTCATACTTGCGCATCTCTCGGGGAAAATGCGCAAGCACTACATTCGTATCGTCCCCGGAGACAAGGTCAAGGTGGCCCTATCGCCGTATGACCTCAACCGCGGCCGCATCGTCTATCGAGAGCGGTGACGCAGTACGACCCAAAGCGCGCCTGATCCCCCATCGCGCTGTTTTGGGGTTCCCATCGCCCCCGCAGCGGGGTGTTTCTCGAGAAATTGTCGGATCGCACGCCTGAGCACGCCGCCGCGGTCGGAATGCAGACCCTTGCCGTGGACCACCAGCACTTTGCGGTGACCCGCGGCCAGGCTTGCCTCCATGAAGCGTTCGGTAGCGGCACAGGCCTCCTCCACCGTCATCCCGTGGAGGTCGATCTGATCATCGATCGGTAGCGATCCGGGAGTGGGAGCCCGCGGCTTGCCGCCGTCGTCGTCGACCTCGGCCTCGGGCTTCTCGCCCTTCGCTGCCGGGTCGGGAGGATAGCGATCGAGCAGCCGCTTTAGCTGTTCCCGCCGACGGCGCGTGTCCTCCTGCTCCTCCTTTTGCGTGCGCTGCTCCCACTGTCTGAGAATCTCCTCGAAGCTCATGGCTTGCTCACCATTAAGTCGTTGTCATCTATCCACCCCTCGACGCCGAAACCGGTACGCACCAATCGGTATCCACCATAGGTCTCGAGCGGTCGCACCGCCGTACCGGCGGGTAGGCTCAACCACTGTTCCGCCTCCGCAACGGGGACCTGGGTCAACACGGCATTCTCGGTCTCCACCACGGCGGTAGGTACCGCCGACGTTCGCATCGCGTAGACCATGAGGACCACGGCCCCGAACAAGAACAGGACCGTGGAGATGAACCCGATCGCGTGGCGCGCGCCACCACGCCGCCGCATCCGTATCAGAAGCCCCGTGAGAAGGTACGCCAGCACGAACAACGCAGTCAAAGCAACGTCCGGGTGCACCCGTGCACGATGCTGTACCTGCCGGTCCAGCTCATACTGCTCCTCCACCCACTGCAGCGCCTCGCCGGCCTGCCGAAACATGGGGCGGATCCGCAGAGCCTCCCGCAGCGCGTAAACCGTACCGGCACGCTCGTCGGCCAGGTAGGAGGCATAGCCGAGGTTGTACAGAATACCGGGGCTGCGGGGGTACTCATCCTCCATGCGTCTCAGGCGCCACAACGCCTCCGCAAGGTTATCCTCCTCGAGGGCCGCGACGCTGCGCTCGAGCTCTTCGCGGGGAAGCTCCCGCGGCGGCGTTGCGGCCAGCAAAACGGTAACCAGAGGCAGAACCAGAAGAGCAAGCATTCCTCCTCGTCGAACGGAAAACCCGGCCAGTGTAAGCACCACGGCGACCACCGGCGGGAGGAACAGCAGGTAAAACGCCGGAATGCGGTACATCTCCCACGGTTGCATTCGCCGGATCTGGTCGACCGTCAGGGGGTCGAAGGCGATATCCTCTCGGGCTTCAGCAACGCTCGCCTCGGCGGGGCGCACCTCGAGGGTGAAGCGGTGCGGCCCGTCGCTGCCGATCTCCCCCGTTTCGGGATCCAGCCAGGTGAACGGCTCGACGGTCACCTGATGCTCGCCCGGCTCCTCCGGCGCAATGCGCAGCCGCTGCTCCCGCGAGCCGACGAGCCCCCGGGGCACCGGCGCCACCTCGCCGTGCTCGCCGGCGGTCCCCACCCGAATCTCGCCGGCATCGACCTCCGGAAACCGGAAGAAATCCAGATTGCCGGTGCCCTCGGCTCTCAGCGTCAAGACAGCCGCCTCTCCCTCGGTCAGTCGGTGCTCCGATAGCTCTACGGAGAAACGATATGAGCCCACCGCCAGCGTTTCGCGGACCTCCTCGGGAAGGGGCCGCACGTCGAGGGTCAGCGCCTCCGCCCGTCCGGCACGGGCGGAGGCGCCTACCTCGGCCGGCGGAATGACTACCTCGCCGTCCGTCTGGGGCGTGAGGAGAAACGTGGCAATCGGATAGCGCAGGATCTCTACGCCGGAGACGACCTCGCTTGCCACCGATCCGAGCCCCTGCACTTCCTCGAACACGGCGTCCTCGGGGGGATCCACGTCGATCCGATCGGGAAAGGCGAACGATGTCGCTCGCTCTATCTCCAGATACAGTGGAATCGTCTGCCCCTCGTAGATACGATCGACGGGGGTGTTCCACGCGACGTCGAACGGAATCGTATCTTCGCTCTCCGAGACGGTAACCTCGACCAAGTGCCGCTCGGTCTGCCAGGTGTTGCCCCTGTCGTCCTCTAGGCGTATCGGCTCGATCACCATGCGCCCGGGATCCGTAGCCCGGAAAGGGATGGTAATCTCAACCCGCCGCGATTGCGGTCCCGAAGCGCCGATCTCGACAATGGAGGGACCGGCCATCCTGTCGATGCTCTCCGGATATAACGGCTCCTTGATGGAGAGGTCCTCCACGGAGAGCTCCTCCGCGTCGGGAAGGTCGGTTGCACGAATGACCAACTCGAATCGTTCCCCGGCGGCGACCTTCCGGGGCTCGAGGGAGGAGCTTAGCTGTTCCTGCCCTCCGGCGAGGGCGACAGGCATGGACAGCAGAGCCGCAAGGAATACACCGATCGCTACCACGCGGGCATTTCCGGCTCGTCTTCCACGTCGTCGGCGGCAAACCACCGGTTCTCCTCCTTGCGTCGCACGTATTCGAGTATTCGCACCGTCTGCGCCGAGTTCCCCTCGGCCTCGCCTCCGTCCTCCGGGGGCTCCTCGCGAACGACCTGTTCACCGGCACGAATCTTCCGCAGCGCCAGCTCCAGGTTCACCTTGGCGTCCACGCTGCCGGGGTCGATCTCGAGAGCTCGCTGAAACTGCGTGTAGGCATCCCGGTACCGGCCGCGCTCGTAGTAGTAAACCCCCTTGTTGAACGCAACTCCGAAGAGTATGTCCGCCTCGTCGCTGTCCCCGGCTCTCTCCCACATACCGAGGGCGGCTTGAACCTCCCCGAGAGCATAGTACACATTGCCGAGGTTATACGCGATCCACCGTCCGTACTCGCCGGTCTCGAATGCCCGCAGGTAGTCCACCGTGGCGTTCTGAAACCGCCCCTGGCCGAAGGCGTAATTCGCCCGCAGCACACGCAGATGCGTTTCCGTTCCGCAAGAGGAGAGAAGCAGGAGCGCGGCGAGGAGCCCCGCGGCGGCCCCGAGCCGTATTAGACGATTCCTTAAACGATTCCTTTCCATCGAAATATCCGTACGAACATGCTCAATCCCAGTGCAATCACGGCCGCCCCGGCGAACAGACGGTACCGCGGCACCGGCACGAGACGAAATCCTTCGCGCTCGCGCCGCTCTTCGAACCCCTCCATTGCACGAAGCAGCGAGGGAACCGTCCGCCCGGCTGCACCGCTGTACGCTTCGGCGCCGGAGGTCTCGGCGATCTCCTCCATGATATCGGAGTCCGCCCGGCTCAAGACCACGTTACCGTCGGCGTCGGTGAGACGATTTCCGTCTCCGAGCCGTATGGTAGAGCCTTCCGCCGATCCGAGCGTCACCGTGAACACCGGAACGCCCGCCGTCCCCGCCGTCTCCGCCGGCCGCAAAGCGTTTCCCCGGTGTTGCTCACCGTCGGAGAGCAACACGATTGCCCGGTTGCGGTTGGCGCTCTCGGGAAACGCCGCAAATGCGGCGGACAGCCCCTGCTCCAGATCGGTCCCGCGCGCCGAAAGCACTTCGGTGGCAAGAGAACGAATGAAGGAGTCAACCGCCACTCGGTCCTCGGTAACCGGCACCGCGGTCAGCGCCCGGGAGGAGAAGACAACGATCCCGAAGCGAGCCGCCTGCAGCTCTTGAAACACCCCACGCATGATCTCCCGGGCCGCGCCGATGCGCGGGCCGTCATCCACATCCCGCGCCAGCATACTCCGCGAAACGTCGACTGCAAACACCACATCCAGGCCGCGGCGATCTTCCTCCACCGACTCCTGACCCCACGAGAACCCCGCAAGCGCCAGAATCATGAACGCAACGGCCAGGAGAAAGAACAGGGAGGAAAAGAACCATTTGACCAGGTACACCGGGAGGGCTGAAGCGTGGCGGGTGCCGGCCAGCGCGGCAAGGTCCTCTCGGCCGCGGCGGTACTGGTGCCACTGCACCACCGCGATGGGAAGAAGCGCGAGCAGAAACCACAGCACCTGCGGGTGATCGATGCTCATAGGACCTCCCGCAGGAGCAGCTTACGCACTAGAAAGTCGAAGAGCAGAGCGGCCAGCGCAAACACGATCAGAAGGCGATGTTGGGGGTCGGTGTGAACCTCAAGGCGCATTCGTTGCTCCGTCGTCTCAATGGTGTCGATGGCCTCGAACACCGAGTCCAACGTCCCGCTCGTACCGGCATAGAAGTAGGCACCCCCGGATACCTCGGCGATCTCGCGCAGGAGATCTTCGTCGAATCCTTCCTCGAGGGTTCCTCTATAGACCTGCTCGGTCTCGGGATCGGTAAACTCGATCTCCGCCTGTCGGTCGCTGCCGATTCCGATGGTGTAGATGCGAACCCCGATCTCGGTGGCAATGCGGGCGGCCGTCTCCGGCAGTACTTCCCCGGCGTTATTCTTGCCGTCGGTAAGCAGAATCATCACCCGCTCGCTCGCCTCGCTCGACTGCAGGTGCAGTGCACCGAGGGCGATGCCCATGCCGATAGCCGTCCCGTCGCCCAATTCCATGATACGCAGCTCATCGATTGTCTCGATAACCTTTCCGTAATCCGTGGTCGGCGGCATGCGCAGGGCAGCTTCCCGGCCGAAGCTCACTACACCGATAGGATCGTTCTCCCGTCGCTCGACGAAACGCCGGATCGTCTCCCGGGCGGATTCGAATCGATTCTCCGGCGCAAAATCCTGCGCCGCCATGCTCGGCGACTCGTCGAGCACGACCATGATATCGATACCCCGGTCCAAATACACCCGGTCCCGCGACACCCGTGCCGCGCCCGCCAACGCCAGGATGAGGGCGACCAGGCCCGACCAGAAGGCCAACACCGCCAGGGCGAACAGGAGGCGCCGACCGAGGTAGCCCGGGGAGAATCCCCGGGCATTCCACATACGAAAGGCAAAGGGTAGCTTCCCGCCGCGGCCGCGCCAGAAATGCCGGAAATACACCGCCAGGGGCAGTAGCAGAAGCAGAAAAAGGTAGCCGGGGCTCTCAAATACCACGCCGTGCCCCCTTCTGCGACTCGGCGTGTGTCCGACGACTGCGTTTACGCTCCAGGTGGCGCAGCACCCGCAGCACCGCCTCGAGGTGTTGTGTACGTGCCTCGGCGGAGGCACGCCGGCTTGCAAACTTGACTCGATCGCCGAAGTGGAACACGTCTAGGACCGCCTGCCGGTCTTCCGCTTCGGGAATGTAGCGCTGCAGCTCAGCCGCCAGCTCTTCGGTGGTTGCCGAGAGCGCGTCGGCATGCATTCGTTTGGATAGGTAGGCACGGAAGTCGGAGAGCAGCCGTATGTAGAACTCTCGGTCGGACATTTCGTTCATGTCCCCGGCAAGCTGGCGCAGTGAGCGGGATATCCGACGGTAGGGCAGCGCCTCACGATAACGCTGCACCACGGCGCGCACTTTACGCCTGCCCCATCGAAAGAACAGGAACCAGCCGCCGGGGATCAGCACGAGCAGCCCGGCCGCCCCGGCGATCAGAGCTCGCGTACCCGGCAGCATCAGCTGATCCCTGAGCGGCGCGAGGCTATCCCGTTGCTCGTCGAGAATCGAGGATACCGGCACGTCGATACTGCGCAGGCTCACGTCTCCGAGGCGCATCGCCGGAAGCGTCTGGGTCCCCGTCCGATACGGGGTAAAGGTCACCCGCAGCTCCCATCCGGCGGCCGTCTCGCCCAGGCGCACACCGTGAAGGCTGCCCCAAGGGATGGTCGGAGACTCCTCCGGCAAGCGAGGTGAGGCGCCGGCCGCGGTGCGAAAGGCAACGCGCATCTCCACCCGGTCTCCCACGTAGAAGACCTGCGGAAGAAATGTGGTGCGCTCCACCTGCGCCGCGGTGGGCTCTACGATCCGCTGTTCGCCCGTCTCCTGCTCCTGCTCCTGCTCCTGCGCGCCGACCGGGCTCCCCGGGACTACCATCAGGAAAACTGCAAGAAAAAAGGTACCCAGCGCCAGGCCTCCGTGCCGGTTCATCGGGCTTTCCTCCGCCGGAAGAACTCAATGAGCCGGCCGACCGGGTCGTCTTCTGTAGAGACCTCGAGGGTGGCGATTCCTCTTCGGCGGCAGTCACGTCGCCATTGCAGGCGCTGCACTTCCCAGTACTCCCGGTACTGCTTCCGGAACTTCCGGCTCAGCCCGGAGGCAAGCACGGTTCGACCCGTCTCAGGGTCCTCGAGCTGCACCAGTCCCGTCCGGGGATACTCGTAGTCCAGGGGATCTGAGACTCGCACCGCTATGACGTCGTGACGACGGGCGAGCAGACTCAGCTCCCGCAGGTATCCGGCGGTCTTGAAGTCTGAAAGGACCACGCATATCCCCCGCCGCTTGAGCGCCTCGCCGGCCGCTCGCAGCGCCAGGGAGAGGTCCGAACCCCGACCTTCCGGCTCGAAGGCGATCATGTCCTCCACGAGTCGCGTGGCATGCTTGCGGCCCTTTACCGGCGTGACCCAGTGCTCGATTCGATCGGTGAAGAACAGCGCCCCCACCTTGTCGTTGTTCTGCACCGCGGCGAAGGTAAGAAGGGAGAAGAGAACGCTCTGAACCTCCCGTCTCATCTCGTTTCGCAGGCCTCTGCTTACCGAACCGGAGAGGTCGACGATGAGAAACAGCGTGAGCTCCCGCTCCTCCCGATAGGTCTTTGCGAAAGCGGTGGTCATGCGTGAGCTCACGTTCCAGTCGATGAGCCGGGCGTCGTCACCTTCGACGTACTCCCGGACCTCGTCGAATTCGATCCCGGGACCCTTGAACACCGAGCGATAGTTGCCCGCAAGCAGGCTTTCCACGAGCTTGTGTGAGAGGAGTTGGAGCTGCTTTACACGCGAGAGGATGCGCGCACGTTCCATTGGGTGGTCCCGGGCCGACACATCAGGGAACCGGCACCGCCGAGAGGAGGTAATTCACCACGTCCTCCGGCGTCAGTTCCTCGGCTTCCGCTTCGTAGGAGAGCACCACCCGGTGGCGCAGCACCGGACGGGCAATCGCTTTCACGTCCTCCGGGACGACGTAATCCCGCCCTTCGAAGAGGGCATTCACTTTGGCACAACGGTAGAGATAGATCGTCGCCCGCGGGGAGGCGCCGAACTCGATGTAGCGCGAGAAGGAATGGCCACCGCGACTTGTCTCCCGGGAGGCGGTGACGAGGGCTACGATGTACTCCTCGATGCGTTCATCCACGGTGATGCCGGCGACGATGTCCTTCAGCCTGCGAATATCCGGCCGAAAGAGGATCGGCTTCAGCGACACGTCCTGCTCCACCCCGACCTTTCTGAGGATTTGCAGCTCTTCCTTCGGACTCGGATACTCCACCGACAGCTTCATCAGGAATCGGTCGAGCTGTGCCTCCGGCAACGGGTATGTTCCTTCCTGCTCGATCGGGTTCTGCGTGGCAAGCACGAAGAACGGCTCGGGCAACGGGTAGGTTTCCTCGCCGATCGTCACCTGGCGTTCCTCCATCGACTCGAGAAGCGCCGACTGCACCTTCGCCGGGGCACGGTTGACCTCGTCGGCGAGAACGATGTTTGAGAAAACCGGTCCCTTTCGCGGTACGAACTCACCGGTCTGCTGCCGGTAAACCATATTGCCGACCAGGTCGGCCGGCAGCAGATCCGGCGTAAACTGGATCCTCTTGAAGCTGGAGTCGATGACGGCGCTGATGGCTTTCACCGCTCGCGTCTTGGCCAACCCCGGTACACCCTCGAGCAGGATATGACCGTTTGCCAAGATGCCCATCAGCAGCCCGTCTATCATGCCTTGCTGACCGACCACCGATCGGGCGATCTCCTCCCGCGCCCGAGCAAGCGTCTTACCGGCCTCGCGGACACCCCGGTTGGATTCCTTCGATTGAAGCTGATTCATTGTTGTGTCTCTCATGTCCTGTAGTCAGCGTTTTCACGTACGTACTCGTCCGACAAATCGGTCCCGAGCACTTCGGCACCGGCCGGGCCGCTGCCGAGGGTCACTCCGATCGCCACGTCCCGTTCGTGCTCCGGGAAACCACGAGCCGCCGGCTCCATGGCCGCAGCCGCAAGATACCGCGTAAGCCGGGTTTCCTTTTCCGAATCGAGCACGAAGGCACCGTTCTCGAACACCGTCTCCTCCCCAACTGTAACGCGCATGGCGCCGATGTCCACGGGCAGGCCCGCGTTTCCTGCATAATCGCCCACCGCCGAGACGATGCGCCCTACGTTCGGATCGTTGCCGTAGATCGCCGTCTTGACGAGGGGAGAGTTGGCGATAGCCTTGCCGACGGCACGGGCCGTTGCCGGCTCCGACGCGCCGGAAACGGTTATCCGCATGACGTGGCTCGTTCCCTCTCCGTTTCGCACAATGTCGGCGGCAAGCGCGGCGCATACCCGCTCGAGCCCCGCGGCAAACTCCTCCCGGTCCGGCGCCGCACGCCGGCGGGAGCTCAGCGCAAGCACCATGTCGCTCGTGCTCTGATCGCCGTCAATGGTGATTGTGTTGAAGCTGCGCTCCACCGCCTGCCCCAGGGCCGCGCGGAGCTTCGCCCGCTCCACGTCCACGTCGGTAAGGATGAACACGAGCATCGTGCCGAGGTTCGGTTCCACCATTCCGGCACCCTTGGCGATTCCCACGATGCGCCCCGAGCCTACCGCCGCGTCCCGGACTTTGGGGAAGGCGTCGGTCGTCATGATCGCCCGCGCTACGTCCACGGACGATCCACGGTGAAGCCCCTGCTCCAGCTTCGGAAACGCTTCCGTCATCTGCGGACGGGGAAGTGACCACCCGATCACCCCGGTCGACGCGGTCAGACAATCCTCGCCCGAAATCCCGAGCTGCCTTCCGAGGGCGTCGGTCAGGGCGAGGGCGTCCGCTTCACCCGTAGGGGCACAGACGTTGGCTACTTTGTTGTTGACGAGGACCGCCTGTATCGTTTGCCGCGCCATGCGCTCCCGCGCGATCACCACCGGCGCACCCTGCACCCTGTTGGAAGTGAACGCTCCGCCAAACGCATCGGTCGGCTCGTCCGCCAGAATCAGGGCCAGGTTCATCGCCGAAGGCTCGGCGCTCGGTCGCTCGCTCGGTACGAAAGACAGGCGGGTTGTGGAAACCCGAAACCCCTCCGGTAACTCCGACCGGGGAGTCAGGGTGCTCACATACTCCCTCTCGTTGGTGAACACCGCCATTTGGATCAGTTATAGTATGCTCGCGCTTGGCTTTGCAAGCCGCGCGGCGCAGGATAGGATTGGCTCATGGCAGAGGCATTTCCGGAGGCCCAGACCCTGCTGTTGACCGCACTCCTCGTCATTGCCGGGTTGATCCTTGTGCTGGTGATGATTCTCCTACTCCGCCGCACCCGAGGCACGGGCGAGGACGGTTCGGGCACGCAGGCACGGCTGGAGCACATCTCGAAATCCCTCGCCGAGCTGGAGCAGGTCTTCGCCCTGCCGCGAAGCCGCGGGGCCGTCGGAGAGACGCTGCTTTCCCGACTCCTCGAAGATTGGCTTCCCCGGGCATCCTTCGAACTGCAGTACTCGTTCAGTGACGGGACTCGCGTGGACGCGGTAGTGAAGCTCGGCCGCTACCTCGTGCCGATCGACGCCAAGTTTCCCTTCGAGGCCGCAAAACGGGCCATGGCGTCGGAGAGCTCGGCCGGCGGCGACGCCGGTGGGGCCGACGGCAGAGGCGGTGGGGCCGGTGGGACCGGCAGAGGCGGTGGGACCG
>JBKHEN010000061.1:0-15231 GCA_046540795.1 Spirochaetaceae bacterium
CCGGTCCCCGCCGGGGGGGCGCCCGCGCGCCGGACTGCTTTCACCGAGCTACGCCATGTGTCGAGCACCTCGCGAAGAGCGGCGACCCGTACCGGGACCGGAGGTGCATTGCAGGCCGGCGGGAGGGATGCCGTCGGTACGGACGCCGACGGTAGGGACGGAGTCCCGCCGGCGCCCATCGCCGGCCGGCCTGCCGGGCCGTCGGCCGGCTCCCGGATGCCGAGGTCTACCGGGGACGGACCGAGGCGTCTGAGCCTCCTACGCACATGTTCCGGGAGCGCTCGGAACCACGTTGCATACGCATCCATGCCGCGTCCGCTGCGATAGGGGATCCCCTCGTCGACAGTCACGGGGGTGGAGGTTTCGAAGGCCTCGGAGGCCAATTTCGAATGCACGGGCCGGAGTCGAGACTCGTCGCTCGCGCGAACGTAATCGAAAACATGAGGGCGTGAGTGGAGGAGGATATCCCGGCGGGCGAGGTCGAGACCCGCAATGTACACCGGCATGGACGAATGGGAGAGAGCAAGCGCCGTTGCCGTTGCCGATACGGTGCCTGTCTCCGCGATACGGGGCGGCGAGCACCCGAGGGAGCGGAAGATGTCCTCCTCGATGATCATTCCTTGATTAAAGGGAACGATCCGACCGCGAAGCGGCTGCGGCGGGACCGCCGCGGTTAGCGGCATGATCAGCGGGGAGGCGGCGTGCGGAGCGCGCGCGGGATCGGAGAGATGCAGCAAGGCATAGTGGCCCGGATCCTGATGAACGAACGCATCGGGATCGATCCCGCGAAACAACAGGGGTCTGGCCGCCGATGCAAGAGCCCAGAGGTGAAGGTGATCACGATATCTACGTATCCAGGAGGCCGCCGTTTCCAGCGTCGGTCCGGGGGCCGCTATGCAGATGCTCATCCCGGGCTTAGTCGTGATGTCGATCTTATGAGCCTCCGACGCGTCCCGGGAGGGGAGTATCAAGGCGTTGCGCACGGCGTTCCGTGTAAACCGAGCACCGAAGTAGGCGGTGGTCGCGATGTCGGCGTTGAGCAGTGAGACCACCGCCCGGATTGCCCGCCGGGTCGCCTCGGCTGCCGCCGGCGCGGCCCGAAGCTCGGGCTCCCACTCCAGCAGTTCGAGCCCCACCACGTCTTCAGGACGAAGCGCCCGAGACACCACAGCTCTCGCGTCGGTCTCGGATACCGGGAGATACAGATCCGCCTTCCGTTGACGTGGCCGCGTGGCAGCATCGAGGGGCGAGAGGGCGATGATACGACTGTGGGGACATCGATCCCGCAACACCTCGAGTAGATAACCGAGCCCGGTCCCGAGAAGCACTACGGTTGCAGGCCGATCCGGCAGCGAGCGTTCCACGAACCGCTGCGCCTCGCGAACGGGATCATAGCGGGAATGGAGCAGAACCCCCTGGGCCGAAGCGCTCTGCTCACCGCTCCTGGCAGGAAACAGCTCGAGCATGGTCACAGTTGCTCGGTGAGGACCTCTTCCACCCGTTCACGGGCATGGTCCACCCGGCGAATCTCGGCGCGCAAGTCCGGGGGCGTGTCCAGCTCGGCAAAGAGATCGTCCATCCTGAAGGAGATCTGATGGAGCGCGAGCTCCGGGTCGATACGCGTGTCGTCGGCGAACAGAAGGATCACCCGGCCGGAGGAGTCCGTACCCATGGTGACCGTCTCCGCAACCATCGCCGCAATGACATGGAGGACGTCCTGTCGGACGCGGAAACGGTCGATGTCGCCGGCGCCTCCGCCGATGCGGTCGACCAGGCTTTCGATCGAGAATGTCACGATTGCCGTGTTACCGTTGGGTGGCGCGGGGGTCTCGGCGGCAATCGTGTGCAGCTCTCCTTCGTCGAGGATCGCCTGGTTCCGAGCGCCGTGTAGATGGGAGTCCCGGTTTGCCGCAAGAACCGCACCGGCCGGGCGAGTGATCGCCGAAAAGGCCACGTCCAGCACCCCGATCGATTCCTCCAGACAGGGGGCGGATACTATCAGCAGGAGCCCGAGAAGCCGATCCCTTTGGAGAAACGGGACGAGCGCCACCCATTTCAGTCGGCCGTATTCGTGATGTGAGAAGTAGGGCTCCAGGGTGTCCAGGCGGCTTCCCGTCAGCAGAAAGACCGAACGATTGCTTTCGGAAACCAGGTCTTGCATAACCACGTCCGTCGGGGGGCGGAGCCGGTGCTCGGTCGTGCGGTCGAGTCCTCGCATTGACCAGGGGGCGAGATTACCGGATTCAGGATCCGGGAGCAGCAGAGCGCCGCGCTCGATGCCGAGGTGATCCGCGATGATACGGAATAGCCGAACCGGTGTCTCGACGGTTTGTTCGAGGTACGAAAGATCGTCGAGGATGCCCCTGACGGCCTCTCCGAGGTCGACGCTCGCGTCACGGGCGTGTCGACTCAGGAGCTGATCGAAGGCTTTTTTTTTTCCTTTTCGCGGTCCCGCTCAGTATCGGGGTGCTGTTGGAGCGGCGATCGTGCGGTGCCGCTGGTTGTCCCGATGACGCGATTATACAATCCCATGGTTACTCGCTTTCCAGGCCGAGCTCCTCGAACAGGCGCTTGTACACCTCGAAATGCTCGGAACGGGCGAACTCCTCGATTTTCTCCTCCGGGAGCGACTCGAGAAGCTGATCCATATATGAGAGCACGGACCGGATCTCCTGCTTGAGGTTTTCCGGGAGTTCCGTCGCGGAAGACGGCCCCCGGGGTTCGCCGCCCTCCGCTTGGGCAGCGCTCTCCGCGCCGGTTTCTTCCGCAATCTCCGGCTCGCCGCCGAGCTCAGTTGCCGCCGGCGGTTCCTCTTGCGGTTCTTCTTCGGTTTCGAGAAGCTCGGAGGGCTGGGCTTCTGCATCTTCAGGCAGATCGAGCTCGATCGATTCGAGATCACTGGTGTCGGGGGGGCTCTCTTCTTCTTCCGGCAGGTCGGGGAGCTCCTCGATGTCGGCAAGCGCCGAATCTACATCGACGTCGGAGGGTCCTTCCGGCTCGGGCCCGGCCGGCTCTTCCGGCTCCTCCAATGCGGCTTCCTCATCTTCCGGGGCCCCGCGCTCCGGCACGAACTCTTCCGCGGCGGCGGGCCCTTCCTCGTCGAGATCGAGCTCGAGATCTTCGAGCTCCTCGAGCCGACCTCCCTCATCGGTCTCTTCCTCCTCGGGCTCGAGCTCCTCGAGAACCGATTCGCCGGTCATGTCCTCGAGCGTGATTTCCTCGATCGGCTCGCCGGCTTCCTCGCTGGTCGGCTCCGCCGACGCTTGCACCTCTTCAGGTGCTTCGGCCTCCTCGGAGAACTCCGCCCTCTCCATTCCGGATTCCGGCTCACCCGCCACCTCCGGCGGAGTTTCCACCGCTTCCTGCTGCGGTTCTTCCGCCGTGGGGGAGAGACTGTCGTCGAGCCTGATATCGAGCTCGTTGTAGTCGTAGTCGGTGGGCTGTCCGCGTTGTTCGGTGAATTCCGCGGTGTCGAGGATATGGTCGAGCTCATCGCCGGTAAGGGCGATGGTTTCGTCCTCATCCTCCTCTTCCTCCTCGAAGAACCCGCCCTTTTCTCCGGCGGGGCCGCCAAGGGACACCTCTACGTCTTCCTCGGCCGTTTGTGGCGCTTCGGCACGCTGTTCGCCGCGGCTACGAAGAGTGGAGAGCTCCTGTTTGAGCTCGTTGAGCTCTTCCTTTATCGACAGCAGCTCCTTCTCGATGTTCACGAGGACCGATGACTCGTCACGGTGTGGCGGGGCCGAGGACTGCTCGGCCGGTTGTCCCGTGTCCGAATCAGCGCCGGTCTCGGTTCCGGTTGCTTCCCTTTCCTCAGGTTCCTCAGGGGTTTCGCGTAGTCGGGAGGTTTCCCAGGGCGCAGCGGTTTGCGCGCCGGGCTCTTCCTCGAGTACCGATGCGAGCTCGGCCTCTATGGTCTCTTCATCGTCCTCTACCTGGAGCACCGTCTCGGCTTGCTCATCCTCTTCTTCCGCCGCAAGCTCGGGAAGCTCCTCGGAATCGGCCTCTTCCTCTTCGAAGTCGAACTCCTCGAGGGCGTCCTCCTCGTCGGGAAGTGACTCGAGATCCGTATCCTCGGTCGTCTCACTCGGTTCTTGTTGCGGCGTTGCCTCCCATAGGGGCGCTTCTTGCGACGTTCCGGCCTCATCGGAATCGGAATCGAAATCGAGAGTATCGAGGTCATCGAGTGAGAGCTCCTCGATGTCCTCGGACTCTTCGACCCCTTCCTCGCCGGCTGCGGCTTCCTCACCGGCCGCGGCTTGCGTGTCGTATCCGGCGACCAGGTGTTCCTCACCGCCGCCGGCCGCCGGCCCACCGGTTTCGCCGGCGGTTTCGGTTTCGGGCTCCGGCGTGGTTTCGGGGAGCGGCTCCTCGTCGAGATCGAGTGCGAGATCTTCGAGCTCCGCGTCTATATCCTCATCGAGATCGATATCGAGATCAAATACGTCGGAATCGGAGGAGGATTCCTCGAGACCGCCGAGCTCTTTGTCCGCAGCCGCGGAGCCCGCATACGATTCTTCCGCCGCCTCGCGGTCGGTCGTCTCTTGTGGTGACTCGTCTTCAGGTGGAAGGTCGAGGTCCAGCTCCTCGCCGTCGAGCTCGAGGGAAAGCTCCTCGATCTCTTCTTCCTGTTCCTGTGGCTCGCCCTGTTTCGGGGCCTGCGGCCCGACTTGCTCCTCTTCCCGATATCCATGCTCTGCGGGAGCCGTTTCTCCGGCCGACGGATGCTGCGGTACCTGGTCCGACGTTTCCTCCATCTCTTCCAGCGACTCGAAATCTTCCAGGTCGAACTCCGTATCTCCGGTGTCCTCGAGACCCTCGAGCTCCGATTCGAGGTCGGCAAGAGCGTCCTCTTCTTCTTCGGTCAGATGGGTGGACTCTTCGCCGGTGGAAAGTTCCTCTTCGGACAAGTCAGCGAGGCCGAATCGGACGTCTTCGTCCTCCGCCTGCTCGCCTTCTTCAACATCCTCCGGGCCCGCCTTGACCCACACGCCGTAACGGTCGAACTCCTCCGACTCAGGTATTTCCGTGGAGGCGTGATCTTTGGAATCGGCGTGACCGGATGCCTTCTGTTCATCGGACATGAGAAATCTCCTGGAAGAGCCGGCGTCTGTCAGCCATCTATATCGGCACATGCCGCACGACAGTTTACCGACTCTAGGAATCTACTCCAGCATGATTTACCTGTCAACATTAAAGTCCGGCGCCGATCGGGTCGTTACATTTAGGAGTGAAGCTCCTTGTATCGACCGCCGTCGCAATTCTTACGCATCTGATGTTGTCGCTCGTGTGGGGAGAGTACGGTCTGATTGCGTACCGGGAGCTCGACACATACCGGGATCGCCTCGACGAAAACCTGGAGCGCCTCGAAGAGCGCACTCTGGAGCTCGAACGCGAGGCCCAAACGCTGCAGACCGATGCTGAGCGTATTCGAGTGGAAGCTCGGCGGCTCGGCTACTACGCCGAGAACGAGACCCCGGTGCGGCTCGAAGAGTATCGGCCCGCGTCGACCCGCTCCAGCCCCGGCTCGGTGATCCGCCGCCGCAGTCCACCGGCGGATAATGCACCGATACTCCGCGCAATTGCGGCAAGTGCGGGACTCTTCACGTTGTTCCTAATGCTCGTGGTCGATCAGCGTCGCACCTGAGGTATCAATGACCTTGTTGCGGCTCTGTCGATAGCTCCGAACCGACGGGACACTAATCGATGCGACGTGCCTCGAGGTAGTAGCGCTTCTCGAAGCTCTCGCCCATGGAGAACATCTTTCGCGGCAGCGGCCCACTGGTCACCACCCGCGGAAACAGCAGTTCCCGCTCCAGCCCCGGCATGGCGATGCCCACGGTGTTCGCTCCTCCGGTAAGCCGCAGGAGCTCTTCCGTTCCGTGAATGTAGTCCACGGTGGTACCCGATCCGGCTTCCGACCGAAGGCGCTCGATCTCAGCTTCGACCCGTTCCTGCGGAAGAGCCGTATCGTCCCCGGATAACGTAAACGTAGCCGCTCCCTGCGGGCCCAGCACACAGAACTCGTCCCCGCTTCCCGCCACGGCTCGAAGGCCGGACTCCCGGTCCGGGTATTCTCGGTAGGAGTCTCCGCCGAGCGTACGGAATGCTTTGAAGACCGACTCCACGTCGGTTTCGAAAAAGACGCGGTGGATCGGTTCAATGGTAAGGGCCGGATCGTAGAGGTTTACCACTTCCACAAGGGCATAGCGGCCGGGATCGGTGGCCGGATCCGCACCCTGTTGTTTCCGGCGCTCCCAGACCCCTTTTGCGGCGGCAAGCGAGTGGTTACCGTCGCCGACGGCAAAAAGGAGCTCTTCGCCGGCGCCGTAACGACCGAAGAGCGCCTCCAGCGCGGAGGTGAACCCTTCCAGGAGGGAGGGTTCGTCGAGGGCATACCCGCGCACGCGGCCGCCGCCGAGCATGAGCTCGGTGTCATAGAGAACTCCGAGCCGATGCCGCATGGCCGCTACCGTCCCGAAGACCGTGTCGTCGGGGTCGTCGAGCATGAGCATGATGTGAGGGACCTCGAGCGGTGCCCCGTTGCGAATGCGCTCTCGCACCGGCAGGCGCGAGAGAATGGTCTCTTCGGTCGCTCGGATGAGCGACGTCGAATCCGGCGAATAGTCGTAGCGTTCGAGGTCTACGGCCACGACAAGCCCCCGCCGAGGTCTATCACCGCGGGTGTAGCGTTCGGTGTAGACGACGAGAGGACCCCGCGGCTCGAGCACGCTTTCCGCCAGGTACCGGTCCATGCTCCGTCGAATGGCGGCTATTCGCTCATCGAGGTCCTCGTCCTCCAGATATACTTCCGGCAGCACGAGGTGCAGCGTAGAGGGTTCCCCGGCGGTTTCCTGCTGCACGCGTTGCCAGTAGTCCCGATTGGAGGTGTGCTGGTCACAGGCAATGACGGCCCAGCGGTACAAGTCCACGCCGTCCCGGGGCAAGAGAATCTCGGGTACGAGAACCCCGAGATGCTTCAATCGTTCGGTAACGTCGGCCATATGTCCAGCGTATACCCGCCGCGGCGAACTATCAACAGCAAAGACGACGCGACCGAGTGAAAAAGCCGGAGAAGAGGGCGCTATCGCAGGCGCTCACGGAGCCTCTCCGCATGAGCGTCCCAGAACTCCAGGAAGCGTTGCTGGCTCCCGGCAAAGAACTCGCGTTCCATCTCGGTGGCGGCGCGCCCGATCCAGCGATAGTGCCAGGGTTCGTAGCTGTAGCCGGTGAGCTCCTCGGCGTCCTGCGGATATGAAAGGGAGAATCCGAAGCGACCGGCGTTGTGTGCCGTCCATCGCCCCGCCTCCGTATCGGCGAAGGCGGGGGTGATGCTTCCGAAATCTATAACCGTGCCGAGCTGGTGTTGCGAGGTGCCCGGGCGCGCCGACACGCGTGCGGCCTCTTCCTCGCCGAGTTCGTCGACATGACGCTCGAAGAGGTCCGCCTGATAGTCGTGGCTGCGATAAGTGGAGGAGATAGGCAGGGTAACCCCCTCCTGGGCGGCGGCCTCCACCATGGCAAGCACGTCGGGGAGAATGACGGCTCGAACGCGAAGCCCTTCCCGGTTCAGCGTGAGTCGGTCCCGATAGTGGTCGAGGGAAACGAGATCCTCCGGTACGGCGTCTTCCGGAAGCGGGTGGCTCTTGTCCACGAGTCGCAGTTGTGATGGGGGAAGCTCGAGCAGCCGGGCGGCGAGCTCGAGGAAGTACTGACCGCGCTCGGCGACCGCGGCGCGTACGGGCTCGGGGGCGTCACCGAAGAGGTCGAGAAGGTCGCGCTCGCTCATCTCGAAGTCCGGGTGCACGTGCTCCTCACGCTCATCGACCGTGGTCTCTCTATCGGTACTCTCCGTCGTTTCCGGCTCCCTCGCTCCGGCGCCGTCAGAAGATCCGCGGCCGGGACCGCAGCCCGCGGCGAGAAGGAGAGCCACGGTCGCAATCATTGCCCCCGCGGCGGTCCTCCGTAGTGCCGGCGACCGCAGCGGGTTCGTGGTCAACTCCGATTGTTCCATAGCAGCTCGATGACCTCGTCCATGTTCTCGACCAGGTGGAAGGTCAGTCCCTTCCTTATATGATCGGGAACCTCGTCGAGATCCCTACGGTTTTCTCCGGGGACGATGATCTCCCGGATCCGGTTTCGTCGGGCTGCGATGACCTTCTCCTTCAGGCCCCCTACCGGCAGCACGGTGCCCACCAGCGAGAGCTCTCCGGTCATGGCCAGGTTGCGGTTTACCTTCTTTCCGGTAACCAGTGACAGCAGGGATGCCGCCATCGTCACGCCCGCCGACGGACCGTCCTTCGGGGTCGCACCGGCGGGCACGTGGAGATGGATCCGGTTGCGCTCGAAGTACTCGGGGTCGACATGATGGCGGCCCGCCACGTGGCGGACATACGTGTAGGCGATGTTTGCCGACTCCTGCATGACCTCTCCGAGATGGCCGGTGAGTTGGAAGCCGGCTTTGCCCGGATTGGAAACCGCCTCCACGACCAGTGTGTCACCGCCGTAGGGCGTCCACGCCAGCCCCATCGCCATGCCGGGCCGGGTAATCTTTCGCTTCACGTCCTCGCGGAACGCCGGTGGCCCGAGGAGCTCTTCCAGTTGCTCAGGCTCGATCTTGAACGGCGGCTCCGCTTCGCCGAGGACGATCCGGCGCGCGAGCTTGCGGTGGACCTTGTCGAGGGACTTCTCGAAGTTCCGGACCCCGGCTTCCCGGGCGTAGCCGTTTGCGATCTCCGAGAGCGTCTTTTTCGTGTATCGCACGTCCTTCCTATCGAGGCCGGCACGTTCGGCCGATTTCGGGACAAGGTACTTTCGGGCGATGGCGATCTTCTCCTCGTCTATGTAGCCCGAGAGCCTGAGTACTTCCATCCGATCGAGAAGCGCCGGGGGGATGGTGTCCATAGTGTTGGCGGTGGTGATGAACAGCACGTTGGAGACGTCGAAGGGAAGATCGAGATAATTGTCCCTGAACTCTACGTTCTGTTCCGGGTCGAGAACCTCGAGGAGCGCCGACGCCGGATCTCCCTGGAAGGAGACCGCGAGCTTGTCTATCTCGTCTATCATGAAGACCGGATTCTTGGTCCCCACGTGTTTCAATCCCTGGATGATCTTCCCCGGCATGGCACCCACGTAGGTGCGGCGGTGCCCCTTGATTTCGGCTTCGTCACGCATACCGCCCACGGAGAAGCGAAAGAAATCCTTCCCCAGGGCCCGGGCCACCGACTTCCCTACGCTTGTCTTTCCCACGCCCGGCGGCCCGACCAGACACAGAATAGATCCCTTGAAGTCCTTCTTGAGCTTGCGCACCGCGAGAAACTCGATGATCCGATCCTTAACGTCCTCCAGCCCGTAGTGATCGGCGTCGAGGATCCGACGGGCCTTGCGGATATCGACACTCTCCGGAGGCGGATCCCTCCAGGGCAGACTGATCACGGTATCGAGGTAGTTGCGAATGACCTGGAACTCCGAGGAAGACGGCTCGGTCAGGTTGAACTTCTCGAGCTCCTGCTCCACCTGCTCCCGGACACGCCCTTCGAGCGGCAGCTTGTCGATGGCCTCCTTGAAGCGCTGATACTCCGACTGCTTGGAGTCGGTCGGCATGCCGAGCTCTTCCTTTATGGCCTTTAGCTGTTCTTTGAGAAAGTACTCGCGCTGACTCTTTTCGATCTTCTCGTTTATCTGTTCCTGGATGCGCTTCTGGATGCGCATGAGCTCCTGCTCTTTCTTGATATGCACGAGGACCTTTTCGATGCGCTCCCGGACGTCGAGGGTTTCGAGGATCTCCTGCTGCTCCCGTCGGCCGATGTTGAGAATGGAGGAGATGAAATCGGCGATCTTGCCGGGATTGTCGATGTTGACCATGTTCAGCCGCATTTCCTCGGAGAACAGGGGATTGTTCTCGGAGATCTGTTTGGTCTCCTGGATGAGGGAGCGGGTGAGGGCCTTCATCTCGTCCTCGTTGACGGAGTCGAAATCGTCCTCGAGATAATCCACCGCAACGACGATGGGAAAGTCCTCCTGCAGCACCTTCTTGATGCGAAACCGTTTGAGCGTGGAAATAAAGATGTTCAACCCGCCGTCCGGGAGGTTTATCTTTCGAACGATGCGGGCCACCGTGCCGACCTCGAACAGATCGTCCGCGGTCGGTTCCTCGATGTCTTCTTCTTTCAGCAGAACCAGGCCGATCATCGAGTCACCGGACATAGCCTCCTCGACGATCTCTATGTCGCGCTGCTGGGTGATCATGATCGGCGTGAATATACCGGGGAATATGGGCCTACCCATCAGCGGGATGATGGTAAGCCGGGCCGGCAGTACCTGATCCGCCGGAACGATTGCCTGTGGCGTTGACATGATACTCCTTGTTTTCGGTTGATCCTTATCTCCGGGTGTTGTGTAAAGTGTATGGCTAGCCTAGACTACCGTCAAGTTTGCGCACTGCACGTCTCGAAGCCGTTGTCCTCCGTGCTCGTCCGTTCGGGGACATCCACAGATCAGTGACGCTGATGACCGCCGAAGAGGGACTCGTCTCCGCGGTTGCCTACGGTGCGGGGTCCCGGAAAGGCCGGCTCCGCGGTCTAGTCGCTCCCTTCCATCGGGGCATCTGCTATCTCTACACGAATCCGGTGAAAAATCAAAGCAAGATTACCGACTTCGACGTGCTCGACTACTATTCCGGTATCCGGGAGGGCGTCGACCGGTTCTACGCCGCCTCACTGTGTGCGGAGGTTCTACTCAGGTCCTTCGGCGGCGCCGGGGAGTCACACCGGGCTTACGAGTTGCTCCACACGGTGCTTCCGGCGCTCGACGGTGCGCCCGACCACTCGGCGGTTCGGCGGGCGGTGGTTCAGTTCCTGTGGCGGTATTTCGACGTTACCGGCAGCCGCCCGGACCTCGATCGGTGCGTTTCCTGCGGACGCGGGATCGGGGCCGAAGAGGACCGGCTGTTTCGTCCCTTTGCTACGGGGGTGCTCTGCGGGGAGTGCGGCGCTGAGCAGGGACGGCGCCTGATGCCCGGGGCGGTGCGCTATCTCCTTCGCACCGGCGACCGACCCTTCGAGGAATCCCTCGGCGTCGGGTTGGCGGAGAGCGCGCTCTCCGGGCTTGCGGCGTTCGTCTTTGCCCTCGCCGAGGGGGTGCTCGATCGACGGTTGAACACGATTCGAACCGGTGGCGGTATCCTCTAGCTCATCACGTTTTCAAAACACGTTCGTTGAGACGCGTGATGGTGCTCCCGGCGACACCATTCGAGCTTCCGCGGTCGCGCCCAGGAGCCTCGGGGGAGGCCGGTAAGGAGCACCGGCCGGTAGGGGCGCAGGTGGTTCCAGAGCCGTTTCCCGTCGGGCGTCCACGGGAGTTCGGCGTAGAAACCGGGTGTTCGGGCAAGTATAGGCCACATGTGGCTCGGGCTCTGCATCGAAGGTGATCGGCCGGTCAGCTCGAGAACGCGGCGGTCGAAGTCCGCAAGGACGCCAAGGGCGCCGTCAAGGTCTACGAACAGGGCGTAACGCCTGGATATGCGGCAAAAGCTACCCTTCCGGGGGGCGATTTTTATCAAGAACTCCGAAGCATCGGGTCCGGCAACGCAGTAGTGTTTTCACGGACGGGACCTCCGTGGTATCCTCACGCCCGTCACAACGGAGGAACGCAACGGAGGGACGCAGGGGAGGGAGGGGTTATGCGCGCAACCGATCTCATTGCCCGAAAGCGCGACGGTGGGCATCTCGACAAGGAAGAGCTTCATTTTCTCATCGACGGGTATGTCTCCGGAAGCATCCCGGACTACCAGATCTCCGCCTGGCTCATGGCGGTGTTCTTTCGCGGCATGAGCCGCGCGGAGGCAGCCGCCCTGACCCAGGAAATGATCGATTCCGGCTCTACGATGGATCTCTCCGGTCTATCCGGGCCGCTGATCGACAAGCACTCTACCGGCGGCGTGGGAGACAAGGTTTCCCTGATTCTTGCCCCACTTGCCGCTTCCCTGGGAGTGCAGGTGCCCATGATGAGCGGACGGGCCCTGGGGCACACAGGCGGTACCCTGGACAAGCTCGAGTCCATTCCCGGGTATACCACGGGTCTCTCGCCTGCGGAGTTTCGACGGATCGTCTCCGAAGTGGGTTACGGGATGACCGGTCAAAGTGAAAGGATCGTGCCGGCGGACCGCAAGCTCTATGCGCTGCGCGACGTAACGGCCACCGTGGAATCCATCCCGCTCATCACCACGAGTATTCTTTCGAAGAAGTTTGCCGAGGGCGCGGAGAAGCTCGTCTTCGACGTGAAGTGCGGTCGCGGCGCCTTTATGAAGGATCTCGAGCAGGCACGGGTGCTTGCCGCGCATCTGACCGAGACCGGGCGCAGCCTCGGTAAGGGGGTCGCCGCGGTCATCACCAATATGGATGATCCTCTCGGAGCGATGGTCGGTAACTTTCTCGAGGTAGAGGAAGCCTGCGCGTGCCTCGGCGGCGAGGGTCGGAGCGGAAAGGTGACTCCGGACCACCGGTCGGAGGATCTGTTGGCGGTCACCGTGCGCCTCACCGCCTGGATGCTCATCGCCGCAGGCAAGGCCGAGACCGTGGAGGAAGCGGAGGCGAAGTGTCGGGAGAATCTCGGAAACGGGGCCGCCTGGCAGCGTTTTCTTGCCAATGTGCGCGCCCAGGGCGGTGATGAGAAAGAGTTACTTGCGCGCTTAGGAGAGTATCGTGCTCCGGTACGACACGCGGTGTCCGCCGAGCAAGCGGGGGTGCTCTTCGGTATCGACGCGTTCAAGACGGGTATGGCGGCGGTTTACCTCGGGGTCGGACGCAACCAGCCGGAAGACGAGGTGCTCCCGGACGTGGGCATCGAAGTGCTGAAGAAACCCGGGCAGGAAATCAGCCGAGGGGAGGCGCTATGCCGTCTGTACGGGCGGACGCAGGAGGCGGTGGACGCCGCCGTGGAGATGCTCTCGGGCGCCTTCGACATTCGCGACGGGGAAACCTTCGGGCAGAAGACGATGATCCTCGACGAGCACGCGGAGCTGTAAGACGAGCGTGATGATCTGGGAAAAGCAAACAGTCGACGCCGAGAAGGTCCGGGAGATTTCACGTACCCACGAGATAGATCTGCTCTCCGCAGCCATTTTTGCGCGCCGCGGAATCACCGGCGGGACGGATCTCCTGTATTTCCTGGAGAGCGATCTGCGCCATCTTCATAATCCGTTTTTGTTCAATGAGATGGAAGATGCCGTAGACCGTATCCTTCTCGCCCGTAGTGAAGGGGAGAGGGTGTTCGTCTACGGGGACCGGGACGTGGACGGCATCACGGGCATCACCATTCTGGTGGACACCCTCGTCGGAATGGGCCTGGAGGTGTCCTGGGGGGTCCCGCTGGGAGATGAGCCGTACGGTCTCACCGAATCGGTGGTGGAGCGCGTTGCTGCAGAGGACATTACTCTCATTATTGCGGTCGACTGCGGGACGACCAACGCGGGCGAGATTCGGCGGGCCGCCGAACTGGGAGTGGATACCATCGTCGTAGACCATCACAACGCCGTGGAAGAGCTGCCGCCGGCGGTAGCCCTTCTCAACCCCAAGCTGGAGGAGGAAGCCTATCCGTTTGCCGGGCTTGCCGGTTGCGGCGTCGCGGCCAAGCTGCGGTGGGCGCTGGCGTTTTCCCGGACGGACTTCTACAAGGAGCGGGTATGCCTGCTCAATATCCGACCCGGCAACGGCACCTACGAGATCGAGGCGGTCAAGCTCGAGAACCTCGTGGAGGTGGACCGCATTGTCGAGAGTCTCGTTCCGGGGGTTGTGAAATTCGAGCAGACGCGGCTTTTCGGGTTCGTTTCGGGCTTGCAGGTCATCACCTACGACGCCCCGGCTCAGGAACGGATGCTCGCCGAGCTGTTCGGCTCCGCCGTAGAGGCGCACATGCTCGACCTCGCCCCGGAGATATGGAAGGTCTACCCTCGTTTCGAGAATCGGAGCCTCATGCGCATGCAGGGCGCTTCCCGGTTGTCCAGGTACCACGGGAGCACTCCCGGAGAGATCGACATCCTTGTCGCGCTCTTCGGGGTATTCGTGCACAGCAAGGCGCCCGTCCTGGAAGAGATGGAGCGAGAGGTGCTCGACCTCGTCGCCATCGGCACGCTCGGGGATATGATGCCCTTGCGTAATGAGAATCGGATCCTCGTACGCAAGGGGCTGGAGAAGCTTTCGCGGGAGCCTCGGCGGGGCCTGCAACGGTTGCTCGAGAAGCTCGGCCTCTTCGGGAAGACCATGGAAGCCGTGGACGTGGGGTATCGCATTGCCCCTTCGATCAACGCAACCGGGCGTCTCGGAGAACCGAACAAGGCGGTGGAATTGCTGCTTGCCGAGGACGACGCGGAGGTGGATCGGCTTGCCGAGGAGATTCTTGCGCTCAATCGGCGCCGTCGGGAGCTCGGGGAGCGCGCCTGGGATCGGCTGCTACCCGCCGCCCGGCGCAGCTACGAGGAGCTCGAGAGCAAGTTCATCCTCATTCGGGACGAAGAGGTGCACCGCGGTATCACCGGGTTGCTCGCCGGGCGGCTGGCGCGGAGTTTTAACGTACCGGCGGCGGTGGTGACCGCATTCGACGATCGCGCGGTGGGCTCGATTCGCTCCGTTCGGGGGCTCGGCGCCACCGAGCTCCTCGGTCGGGTGGAATCCATGCTTTCCGACTGGGGCGGCCACGACGCGGCCGCGGGGTTTTCCCTTCCGGCCGAAGGGCTCCCGGCGTTCGTTGATCGTCTCTCCGAGGTCGTTCGGGAGGTCGAGCTCGAAGAGGAAGAGGAGCCGAGGATCCGGGTGGATGCGGAGTTGCCTCTGGACTACGTCACTCCCGAGCTCGAGCAGATCGTGCGGCGGTTCTCCCCCTTCGGTCAGGAGAATCCGCAGTTGACGTTTCTCGTACGGGGAGCGGTGCTCGAGGAGCTCACCCTCATGGGACGGGAAGAAACGCACTGCCGGCTCTTGCTGCAGACGGGCAAGTACCGCTGGCCGGCCGTCTATTGGAATGCCGCCGACCGTGTAAATGTGGACTTCTCGTTGCACGACGAGGTGGACGTGCTCTTTGAGCTCGGCTGGAACTTCTATCAGAACCGGGAGCGCGTGCAGCTCGTGGTTCTCGACATGAAGCGCGCGGAGGGCTGAGGGATGGATAGCGAAGGCGTCGCTGTTTCCGCGGTCGCTCGAGCGGCTTCGGGTGCGGGTGCGGGTGCGAAGACAGTGG
>JBKHEN010000062.1:0-15127 GCA_046540795.1 Spirochaetaceae bacterium
CTCAGCCGTCTTGTCATTCGCCCGATCACAACAGTCATCATTCTATCACCGAACCGGCCTCTTGTGTTGACATCACGCATCTCCCGGACGATGCTCCTGAGTAGGGAGACAGGTATGAGGCTACTCGAAGGACTGCTGCAGAAGCTTACGGGCCGCCGGGGGGAGAGCGAGACCGGCCGTTCCGCAGAAGGGCCGACCCGGCGCAAGGGTGACGAGGGGATCTACTTCTATGTGCGGTTGACGCAGACCGGAGAGATCGTGGAGCTTCGTCTCATTCCCCGGCAGGAGTTGGTTCCCGATTATCGCGGCGGGGGCTATTTCTCACGCAAGGTCATTACCGGGCCCCGGACGCTCGGTCGAGCGGACGCGCTGTTCCGCTTCGATGAGGGCAGGCGTTTCGTGAATGCCGAGGTTTCCGGGGGAGAGCTCAGCGACGAGGATGCCTACCGGCGTCAGAGCTCCGGGCGGTAGGAAGGCCGGACGGGCCGGCAGTAGATTCGGGAACGGCTTTCGCGGTAGGCTCCGAAGGCGTGAGTGGACAACGTGCACCGGAGGATTCCGGTCGTCGAATCTCGTGGGACCGGATCAACCTGGCTCCCGTCGTCAAGCTCAAGTTCGGCGTGAAGCGACGGAGCTTCCCCCTGGACCGGGTTGAGACCGGCACCAGGGCGAAGGTGGCCTTCCGCAACCGCTATGTCGAGTTGACCGGAAGCTGGCATGGTATCACGGGATTCGGCAGCCGCCTTGCGCTGCGGCTTACCAACCGGTCCTCCGAGTCCATTCGTCTGACACGTTTGATGTTTCCTGCCGAGGCCGGGGTGGATGCCTACGTTTCCGGTTTCAACGGCGCCGACCTCGCCTTCTTGCGCAACGGCCATCAGAGCTGGTCCACCGCGCGCAGCTATCTCCCGAAGGACAAGCCTCTCAGACCGTGGTTGCAGCTCGTAAGCCTCGCCTCGAGCAACCTGGCGAACTTGCCCTCCAACGTGCCGGGAATCTTCAGCTCCGAGATGTACGCGGTCATAACCGACCGTTCCACCGGGGAGAGCTTCCTCGTGGGACAGGACGCACCCTTCGACCAGTTCTTCTATATCCGCCTCAACCTCTATCGTCGACGGAAGAGCGCATGGCCGGCGGCGGCCGAGTGGGTGCGCCGTCTGGGAACGGGCACCGGCGGCGCGGGTCGCCGCAGGAGCTACTTCGAGTTGACCTATGACTTCGGCCGCAAGCTGCTGCCGGCCGGCGAGACGATCGAGCTCTCGCCGATCATCATCGCCCGGGGACTCGCCCACGCAGTGCTTCAGCGGTACTTCCGGGAAGTAAGCGCTGCCTCACGGCCGCGACCCGGCAAGACGATTCCCCATGGGTGGAGCAGCTGGTACTATTACTATACCGGCGTTACCCCCCAGGTCGTCCTGCGGAATCTCGAGGCTGCCGTCCGCGTTCGGGATGAGTGGGGGGCGCGCATCGATTTCCTCCAGATCGACGACGGCTATGAGCAGGCTGTCGGCGACTGGCTGCGGTTGAAGCCCGAGTTCGAAGGGTGTATGGGATCGATGGCCCGCCGGATACGAGCGGCCGGATTCCGTCCGGGCCTGTGGATCGCGCCGTTCGTGGCCGGGGTCGGCTCGGAGCTGCTTCGTAACCATCCGGAGTACGCGCTGCGGGACGAGCACGGCAGGCGAATCGTGGCCGGATTCAACGTGTTTTGGCGGCGGCGGTTTTACTTCGGTCTCGACATCACTCATCCGCAGGTCGAGGAGTATATCCGAAAGGTGATACGTGTCATCGTGGGCACCTGGGGATACACCTATCTCAAGTGCGACTTCTTATTCGGCGCGTGTCTGCGGGGCGGAACCCACCATGATCTCACCCTCTCCCGGGCCGAGGTTCTAAGGCGGGGAATGGAGATCATCAGAGAGGAGGCCGCCTCGGCGGCGGCCGCCGCCGGCCTCGAGGAGCCTTTCCTGGTGGGCTGTGGCATGCCGATCGTCTGCGGGATCGGTACCGTCGACGCAATGCGGGTCGGACCGGACACCGGGAGCTACTGGATCGACCGCACCGGTCGCTTTCTGCGTTCCGGTGCCATGGTGGGTGTGCGCAACAGCGTCCGCAACAGCTTGATTCGCGCCGGGATGCACCGAGCGCTGTGGATCAATGACCCTGATTGCCTCATGCTCCGCAGAAACGGCACAAGACTGAGCCGGATGCAGCGCCGGACACAGATCAACGCTCTTGCCCTCGTCGGCGGTCTCCTCACCGTCTCGGACGATCTCGCCGGTCTCGACGAGGAGGAGCTTGCAGCGTTTCTCGAGGTGCAGCGCATCGCCGAACAGTGTGCCCACGGCCGGCTCGTTCCCTGGGATATGATGGAGCGGGAGCTCCCGACGGTCGTCGTGAACACGGCGGGCTACCTCGGGGTCTTCAATATGACCCGCGCGCGCGGACGCCGCATCTTCGTATCCCTCGCGGAAGCTCTCGCCGAGGCGAATCGGGTCTGTGCCGTGTGGGGCGAAGCGTGCCGCCCGTTTCCCGGACGGCTCGTGGAGGTATGGTCCGGTGAGGAGATGGCGCCGCATGGTGGTGGTGACACCGTGCTCTCACACACAGCGCCCCGCGGCGTACTGAGCGTGGGGCCGCTTCGCCCCTATGAATCCCGTCTCTATCGGTTCGAGTCCGGCCACGAGAACGGCCGGTGACCCCGTTTAGCATCGCTGTTCCGGCATGAGACTCACGTGCGGTCACGGCCGGGGCCATCACCGGCCGTGCTTCAGCTTCTCACCGCTTCTCCCCGCTTCTCACCGCCTCGAGAGCGACGAATCCTCCCTCTCCGTACCCCTCGCGTGGCTTTTGGGGCTCTCGGATCTGGTCGAGCATTCCGAAGACGGTCTGCACGGCGCGCGCCGGTGTGAAGCCATGGTTCCGCAGAATCTCGATGGCTTCCGAAGCGGAATAAAAGGTAGCGTGGCGGTAAAAGGGGTCCTGATCCTTGTACTGCTGATAAACGTGGCCTAAAGGGGTGTCCCGATCCACGAACCCGAAGACGATACGCCCGTCGGACTTGAGTATTCGCGCCATTTCATCTACCGAGGCGTCGAGATCGTCGACGAAGCAAATGGTGGTTACCATGAGGGCGA
This sequence comes from Spirochaetaceae bacterium, assembly GCA_046540795.1. Taxonomy (GTDB): domain Bacteria; phylum Spirochaetota; class Spirochaetia; order DSM-27196; family PWMO01; genus JAAAOH01. The sequence goes on from JBKHEN010000062.1 coordinate 3,138, forward strand.
CGTCGTAGGTGTTCGACTCAAGAGGGAGGCTCTCGGCCACACCCTCGTGAACCGTTATGCCCCGGCGCCGGGCCCGCTCAGCCATGGCCCGGCTCGGCTCGACTCCTTCCTCTATCCCGAGAGGCTTGGCAAAGAGGCCGCTGCCGACACCGATCTCGACGGCCCGCGCCTCCGGGGGGATGAGCGGTCTGAGGGCGGCCAGCTCGGACTCGTACACCGGCTTGAACTCTACGAACCAGTTCTCGTATTGTTCGCTGTTTTCATCGAAGGGTTTGGTACGTGCCATGGGCATAACATGCCGCTGTTGCCCCTATTCCGGCAACTGCGTTGTTCGCCCCCCCGGCTTGGGGGAGGGTTTACCGGCCGGCAATCGCTGCGGTGTCGACATGCTGGAAGTCCGCAACGCGATCGAGCCATTCTATATGCCAACGGCCGTCCCACACCACGAGACTTGCCGAGGCGTTACGGATGGCTATGTCCCGGGGGTTGAGACGATCGCCGCTCATATAGGCGACCAAAGACTTGATGACGCCGCCGTGGGTGACCACGAGAACCCGCCGGCCGGCGTGTGCGTCCCGGATGGATTCCATGGCACGCAGGCTGCGGGTGCGGACCTCGCTCCAGTCTTCGGCGCCCGGAATGGGCCCGGTTCCGTAGCGCTTCCGCCGTTCGGAAATCGGAATACCCTCCGCCGCACCGAATCTGCGTTCCACGAGGGCCGGGTCCGTCAGGATAGGGGAGAGGCCGAGGCTGTCGGCGATGATGCTAGCCGTATCGTAGGCGCGGCTCAATGGGCTTGCGTAGATCACGTCCGGGCGATGCGCGGCGAGAAGCTCGGCGGCGGCGTGCGCCTGTGCGCGGCCGAGATCATTCAGTGCTACATCCGCGCTGCCCTGTATGAGCTCCTGCGCGTTCCAATCGGTTTCTCCGTGGCGAACGAGGCATATTTCGGTCATTGGTCGTCAAACATACCGAATCCGGGCGCCGGCGGCAAGCCGCTTCAATTGCCTCGATCCTATCGGCGTTTGTCTCGAGGCAGCACAGGTAGCGGCGACGGTACCCGCGGGGCAGCTGTGGACGGCCGACAACGCTGTTCTCGCCCGCTTCGCGCACGGCGAGGAGCTGGTGGGTCGAAAGACGGGAGGTGGCGTATCACGAAGGAGCGCACTGACGAGGTGTCGGAGGCCGGCCGTTACATAGTGCCCGCGCGCTCTTTCTCTGCTTCCTCCGTAGTCTCGAACTCTTCCTCCCACATGGGGTCGAGGAGCCGTCGCAATCGGTTGTCGTACTCGCGCATTCGTCGATGGTATTCGGCGTCTCCGTAGGCCGCTTCCGCATCCGGGTCAAGGGGCCGCACTTCATGGTCGGTGATCAGCTGTTCCGCGAACTGATGGTGATCTCGGATGGGGCAGGGGCAGAAAAGGTTTTTCACCTCGCTCTGTCCATAGTTGCCGCGCTGGTCGGTCTGCCAGGCTCTTATACGTGTGAACAGACCGCTCCACAGCACGTCGCTGATGCTACCACCCTGTTCGTAGATCTCGTTGATGTTGGCAACCGCGTATGGGAAGAACACGCAGGGGGCGATGTTGCCGTCCCAGTCGATGTAGAAGTACCCGCCCGACCGGCCGGCAGCGATGCATCCGAGGGACATCGGACCCCCGTTCCAGAAATCGATCATAAATCGATCGTGCTTGTAGAGGAGATCCATTTCCCTTTCGAGCATCCATTTACGCTGCTCCGGTGTTACCATGAGATCGACCGTATAGCTACGCCCGATCGGCATATACTGGAAGATCCACCCGAATATCGCACCATGTTCGTCGAAGAAGTAGTCCATGAACTCGTCGGAGAGCACGGTTTCGGCGTTGTGACGGGTGGCGGTTACCGAAATCCCGAACGGAACCCCGTGGCGCCTGAGAATCTCCATGGCGGTTTCGATCTTTCGGAACACGCCGCGGCCACGACGCTCATCGGTATCGTGTTCCCAACCTTCAACGGAGATGGCCGGCACGATATTGCCGAGCTCAGCCATGCGCCGTGCTACCTCATCGGTAATGAGAGTCCCGTTGGTGTACATCAAGAAGTAGTTGTCAGACTGCTCGGAAACGACGTCAAGAAGCGTCTTTCCCCGACTCCGGTACATGAGCGGCTCCCCGCCGGAAATCACCGTGAAGTGAGAACCCCACTCTTCGCGCTTCTCACGCATAATGCGGGTGAACGTTTCGTAGTCGAGGGTACTCTTCTCAGAGGAAGTGCTCCCCGCGTAGCATCCGGTGCATTGCAGGTTACAGCGCTTGGTCGGGCTTATGGTGACGAAGGTAGGCGGATCGAATCCGTGCTGCTCCCGGAACGGCTTCATGCGATCCTTTTCGCCGGTGAGCACGTTGCCCACGAAGGTTGAGAGCACACGCTTGCGCACGTGAGGCGAGATGATGCGGCGCCGGATCCCTCGGTCGATCGAATAGAGCAGGTTCATCAAAGCCTGCTTTCGCATGCGCTGCACCCGCAGGTACATCCGATCGCGGTTCTCTTCAAAGAATTTCTGCTCTAGATGCCGTTCCGCACGCGCTATGAGCCAGGAGCGAAACGGCTTCAACTGGACAGCCACATCAAGAGCTTCCGTGGCCCCGCTTTTCCAGATTGCATCGACATCTATCGGCTTGTTCATACAGTCCTCCTGTCTGCATCCTCCTCATCTTTAAAAGGTAGAACGAAGGGGGAAGCGCACTAATAGCCGTCGTGGTTTAGTTCCGTATCTCAAATGGGTGATCATGAGTGTGCGGGAGGCCTCACTACTCTCTCTTCGCGTGCTATTGCTCTCGACGCCGACGTACTCGACGCAACAATTGGAATGCAGCGGAAGTGGTGCGGGGGTAAATGTGATACGCGCTGCGGCGAATCCGCGGCAGTTGCGGAACCACCCCGACCCGTACGGCGGTAAAGGCGAGCAGCACACCCAGCACCAGCGCCATGAACAGAAACAGCCCCACCGGACCGACCGCCGCCATGGCCAGGCTTGCTGCAAACGGGCCGGCGGCGCTTCCTATGCCGTAGTAGACTACCAGCGCCCCGGCGGCCTGTACCATTTGCTCGGGGGTGAGTTGATCGTTTGCCAATGCAATGCACAAGGAATACAGCGGCATACTGAATCCCCCGAAGATGAAAACCAGCACGTACAGAGCCGGGCCGGAGGTGCGAAACACGCCGATCGCCAGCGCCGAGACACACGCCGTGGCTACGCTCACGAAGATGGCCCGGCGTCGATCTCGGCGGTCGGAAATCCAGCCCAACGGCCATTGCATGGCAAGCGTACCGAGAGAGACGAGAAGCATCAGAAGACCCACCTCGCCGCCCGCGAGACCGAGAGCTTGAGCAAAGCGCGGAGCAAGGCTCCAGGTTGCGCCGGTGATGACGCCGCTCGTCATAATGCCGAACGCCGCTAGTGGTGAGCGGCGCATTGTCTGGAGAAACTCAGGAGGTGTTTGGCGTGCCTGTGCCTGGCCCGTCACCTGCATGAGGGCGAGCGGCACGAGGCAGAACGATATGAGTATTGTCGTGAGGCCGAATATCTCGAAGCCCGCAGGAGAGAACACGCCGAGCAGGGGTTGACCGGCTCCCATCGAGCCGAGGTAGACCACACTGTAGAGGCTCAGGATGCGACCGCGGTTGTAGATGCTGCTCGACGCGTTCAACCAACTCTCGGCGACGACGAGCATCACCGAGAGGCAGAGTCCGGTAGTTGTGCGGAAAACAATCCAGGCGAGTGGATCGATCCACAACACATGAGCAATGGCGGAGGCGGAACCGACCGAGGCAAAGGCGGCGAACGCCCGCACATATCCCACACCGCGGATGATTGCCGGAGCCAGTAACGAGCCCGCCACGAGCCCGACGAAATTAGCCGACATGATCAGCCCGATCATGCCCTCGGCGAAGCCTTCGATTCCCGCGCGCAACGCGACGGCCGAGCCCTGCAGCGCCGTTCCGGTTCCCATGAGGAACACCGAGAGCATGATCGCGGTGAGGGTGGTGACGGGCCGGGAGGGTTCGGTATTGGACTGCGCCATGCTGCTAGTCTAATCCCGGGCGGCGGAGAAAAAAAGGCCGCCTCGGCATCACCTCGGTGACGCCTTAGCGACCCCTCTGTAGCCGTTTCGAAGGAGGCCTACAGGCCGAGCGCCTCGCGCACGGCCGGTTCTGCCGGTTCTCCCGTTCGCGTGGTAACGCCCTCGAGCCAATCGGGAAGAATTTCCGGATTCTCCTCGAGCCACTCTTTCGCAGCGTCCTGCGGGTCCTGTCCGCGGTCGATGGCGTCCATGATCTCGTTCTCCATCTCCAGAGTGAACTGCAGGTTGTTGAAGAACCGCTCGAGATTCGGATTCTCGTCGAGAAATCCGTCGCGGGCGTTCGTGTGCACCGTCGCGGCTCCGAGGTCGGGCCCGAAGTAGTCGTCGCCGCCCTCGAGGTAGGTCATGTCGATGTTGGTGTTCATCGGGTGCGGCTCCCAGCCGAGGAAGACAATCGGCTCTTCACGATGTGTGCGGTCGCGCACCTCCGACAGCATCCCCGCTTCACTCGAAGGCACGACGCGGAAGTCGCCGAGTCCGAAGGCGTCCTCGTCGATCATCTCCTGAATAAGGAGATTACCGTCGTTCCCCTCTTCGATACCGTGGATCTCATAGTCGAGCTCCTCGCCGAAATCGGCGATGTCGCTGAAATTCCTGAGTCCTTCCTCCGCGAGGTACGTCGGCACGGCAAGCGTATACTTGGCGCCCTCGAGATTAGTGGCCACGTTCTCGACGTCACCTTCTTCGAAGTGCGGCTCCGCGATCGACGCCATCGACGGGTGCCAGTATCCCAAGAAAATGTCGGCGTCTCCGGCTGCCATGCCTTCGTAGGCTACCGGTACCGAGACGGTTTCCGCAGTGGTCTCATACCCGAGCGCCTCGAGGACGAAGCGTGTAGTAGCCGTCGTTGTTTCGATGTCGAGCCACGCAACCTCGAGAAATCGGATCGTCGATGCGCTGTCCTCGACAGCTTCCCTCTCCGTCTCGGCACCTTCCTGCTCTTCTTCCTGTGCGCCGGATGCAAAGACGACGGAGAACGGCAGGACCGTCAGCAGTACGAGAATCGTTAGACACCGCACAAAACTTGTCTTCATTTCTTCCCTCCTATTGAATGAAAGCATAGAGTACAATAATAATGAGAACGCATCAAGCCTTCTCGAAAAATTAATTTATCGGGGTTTCGTGCGTTTGATCCCCGGCGGGCCGCAAATGTCACCGCTTTGTTGGAGACACTGTCCGTGGGATTTCGTCGACAGACCAGCATCGGCAGGGGATTGCGTGGTTCTTTCAGATCGGATAGAGTGCACATAAATTGTAGACGAAGTTTTGGTACACAAATTAACTGGAGGTTCGAAGATGGCTGATCGGTACTTGGAAGGTCGGGTGGCCATGGTCACCGGCGGTGCGTCGGGCATGGGCCGGGCAATGGCGTTCGCTTTCGCGGCAGCAGGGGCGGACGTGGGTATCGGTTCTCTTCTTGGCGACACGCCGGCCGAGACGAAAGAGGGTGAACTGGTCAATCGCCCCGGACGGGACGAGTTGGAAAAGACGAAGGCGGACATCGAGTCCTTCGGGGTGAAGTGCGTCGCGATAGATTTGGACGTGTGCTCAACCGAGAGCGTGCAGGCGTTTCACGAGGCCATTCGGAGGGAACTCGGAGAGGTGGATATCCTAGCGAACGCCGCCGGAATCACCGCGGAGCATCCGGTCTCGGGCCACAGCGAAGAGCTTTGGCTGAAGATATTCGACGTGAACACCAACGGAGTATTCCGAACGACCCGGGAAGTTCTGCCGGGCATGATCGAGCGGCGATGGGGCCGGATCATCAGCATCGCCTCGACCGCGGCCAGCGTCGGTGCGGCGTATTCGCCGGCGTACTGCGGCAGCAAAGCGGCGGTCGTAGGATTCACCCGCGCGGTCGCTCAGGAAGGGGCGGAAGCCCTGGTCACGGCCAACACGATTAGCCCGGGCTGGGTGGAGACGACCTTCGGTACCGAGTGGTTGTCCGATATAGCGGAGAAGCAAATGGGAACACGCGGTGACCTCTTTATTCAACAGCAGAAGGCGGAGAATCCGCAGAAACGGCTCATTCAACCCGTGGAGATCGGTGCGACGGCCGCCTACCTCTGCCGGGATGAAGCCGTAGGTATCACCGGGCAGGACATCACTATCTCCGCCGGGTCGGTATGGTAGGGAGCGCTATGGAACACGTATTGACACCCGAGAAGACAAAGCTGATGTACATAGACGGGGAGTGGACCCCGGCGAAATCCGGGGCGACTCGGACCATCATTTGCCCCTTTGATCGTCGTCATGTCGCTACGGTGACCGAGGGTGACGCCGATGATGCCCGCCGCGCCATTGCGGCGGCTCGTCGGGCCTTCGACGACGGCGAGTGGCCGCGGACACCCGCGGCCGAGCGCGGCCGCCTGGTCGGCGTGCTTGCCGAGCTCATCGAGCGCGACGCCGAGGAGCTCGCGGCGCTGGAAAGCTGGGACACCGCCAAGACCATGGAGGAAAGCCGCTGGGACATGGCGGACATTGCGGGGATCTTCCGGTATTTTGCCGGCCTCGCCGACAAAGAGGGAGGCGAGATCATCGCCTCGCCGATGCCTAACACGAGCAGCCGGGTCGTGCGGGAGCCGGTAGGCGTCTGCGGTCAGATCTCCCCGTGGAACTACCCGCTCCTTCAGGCGTCCTGGAAAATGGCGCCGGCCCTTGCGGCAGGATGCACCATCGTGATGAAGCCGAGCGAGGACACCCCGCTTACGACCATCAAAGTCACCGAGCTGGCCGAAGAGGCCGGTTTCCCCGCGGGTGTGGTGAATCTGGTCCTGGGCCCTGGGCCCACGGTTGGTAATGAGCTTGCCGTGCATCACGATGTCGATCTCATAAGCTTCACCGGCGGCATCGAAACCGGTCGCAAGATCATGACCGCGGCCACCGGAAACGTGAAGCGCATTGCTTTCGAGCTCGGCGGGAAGAACCCGAACGTCATATTCGCCGATACCGATTTCGAGCTCGCCGTGGATTACGCGCTGAACGGGATCTTCTTTCACGCGGGGCAGGTGTGCTCCGCGGGAGCGCGGCTCATCGTTGAGCGGAGCATGCACGACAAGCTCGTGGAAGCTCTGGTGGAACGGGCCCGGCGCATCAAGCTCGGCGATGCCTTCGATCCGAAGACCGAAATGGGCCCGCTCATTTCCGAGGCGCACCGTGCCAAGGTCGAACGGTACGTGGAAATCGGCAAACAGGAAGGGGCGCGACTGATGCTCGGAGGAAGCCGCCCCGATGACCCGGCGCTCAGCAAGGGATTTTTCTATTTGCCGACGATCTTCACCGACTGCACGACCGATATGCGCATCGTGCAGGAGGAGGTGTTTGGGCCGGTACTCACGGTGGAGACATTTGAGACCGAAGAGGAAGCGATCCGTCTTGCGAACGATACCACCTACGGGCTCTCCGGTGCGGTCTGGACCAAGGACCAGGACCGTGCCGAGCGCGTGGCGCAGGCGCTGCGTATGGGGACGGTATGGATCAACGATTTCAACATCTATTTCGCGCAAGCTCCGTGGGGTGGGTACAAGCAATCGGGCATCGGCCGGGAGCTTGGACGAGCGGGGCTGGATGAGTACACTGAGCTCAAGCATATTTATCAGAATCATGCAACCGAGCCGGCTCACTGGTTCGGCATGAGCTCATCGTGACGTAGTTTATCGTAACGTAGTTTATCGTGACGTAGCCGACGGGGTAGAAAGCGTTGTGCAACTGTACAGGCTATGGTAGCGTTATTCCGACGAGGACGCTTACAACGGTAGAATTATAGATGGAAAAATGGAGGAAGCGGACATGGACTTGAAGCACACGCAGATTCCACTCGAGTTCATCCAGCACTTGCCGGACGGAATGAAGCTGGTAACAAAACACGGGAAGCAGTTTCTTGTTGTCGATGAGCTCTACGGCCCGAACGGTGAGAACCTCATATCGGAGCGCGTCCGTATCCACGGAGAGCGGGCCATCGAGCTCGAAGTGACGATCGGTGACAGCGAAGGGATGATCTTCGTAGACGCCTACTGGGGGAGTCATGCCAAGCTCTATAGCTTTCTCGTCGACACCTCCGCGCGCGATAGTCTGGTAACGGCGAGAGTTCCCGGCGACGGGCCCGACTTGATGGTCGACCGTCGGTGTGACGAGGAGGGATGCGGCTCCGATCGCGCTATTGAGTTGCACCTCCCGGGGGGCAAGAACAAGATCTACGTCTGTGCGCGTCTCGGTTGTCCCGGGCATCAGCTCGAGGTCCCGGAGCTGCCTTCACCGGTCTCGGAAACCGTCAGCCGAATCAATTTCTTCGGCGCCGGTAGCATCGACGACAACTGGTTCGACGAGGTCTAACCTCGTTTCATCGTGAGACTTCGGCGGCTGTTCGGCGGAAGACCGCGAGTCGGGTTGGCCCTGGCGGGCGGCGGCGCCAAAGGCGTCGCCTACATTCCCTTCCTCGAAGCGCTCGAGGAGATGGACGTGGAAATCTCGGCCGTTTCCGGCTCGAGCATCGGGGCGGTTATCGGCGGGCTCTACGCCGCCGGTCTCGGGCCTGCGGAGCTGACCGGGGTACTCGAGACCTTCCGCCCCGGCCATCTTCACGAGGTGTTTCGTATCAATTGGCACGGCAGAGGGCTGATCCGAGGAGAGAGCGTGCGGCGGTTTCTCGAGCGCACGCTACCCGTCCACCGCTTCGAGGATACCCGGATTCCCCTCTCCGTAGTGGCCACCGACTACTGGCGGCGGGAGCAGGTGGTATTCGAGTCCGGGGCCCTCGTCGATGGTCTGCAAGCGAGCGCCGCGGTGCCGGGGGTGTTCGAGCCGGCGGTCATCGGGGGCCGTGTGCTCATCGACGGATCGGTCCGCAACACGCTTCCCTACGAATTGATTCGGGATCGGTGTGATCTTCTCGTCGCCCTCGACGCTTCCAACCGCACGGACAACCCCGATCGCACCGACATCCCACGGACGCTTGTCATGGTTCTCAACAGCTTTCGTATCCTCACCGACAGCATCACCGAGTATAAAATGCACTACGACCCGGCGGACGTCTACTTTCGCGTGAAGCTACCGGGAATCGAGATGCTTGATTTCTACAAGTTTCGCGAAATCTTCGATACGGTAGAAGGGGAAGTGACGGAGTTCCGGCGGCAGCTCGAAGCCAAACTGAAATAGGACGGCCACTGAACATATGAGTCGCGAGAGAAGGCCGACCGAAGGTGCCGGAGGCCCGGGGGGAGCCGGGCGTAGTGAGGGCACCGGTGTAAGCCGCCGTAGTTTCCTCACCGACGTTTTCATGTGCTCGTTGTCCGCCTATGGGGGACCGGAATCACACTTCGGCGTGTTTCTCAATCGGCTCGTGCATCGTCGCGGCTACCTCAGCGAGGGGGAGCTGGTGGAGCTACTCGCCCTCTGCAGCATGCTTCCCGGTCCCACAAGCACGCAGACGATCGTCTCCGTGGGACATAGAGTCGGCGGCCGGACCCTCGCGCTTCTGACAATGTTCGTATGGGCGCTCCCGGTGCTCTTCGCCATGTCGGCGGCCTCCTTTGCGTATGAGGCGCTCGCGCACAGCGACATGGGGACGGAGGCGCTGCGGTTCGTTCCGCCCATCGCGGTGGGGTTCATCCTGTACGCGGCGGTGCGGATCGGCCGCAAGGTGGTCTCGGACGCGTTGACTGCCGTGTTGCTGGTTCTTTCGGCGACGGTAACGTTCTTCTTGCGGGCCCCCTGGGTATTTCCGGTGGTACTGGTGCTCGGCGGCGCGGTGGCCCTGGTCGCCGACCGGGAGCCGCGCATGTGGGAGCGCGGACCCCTCCGTCCGCCGTGGATCTTCCTGGGTGTGTTCGGGGCGTTGGCTCTCGGTGGCCTGCTGGCGGCAGCGGTGACCGATAATCTGTTCCTGCAGCTCGCGGAGAGCTTCTACCGCTACGGCTATCTCGTTTTCGGCGGCGGTCAGGTTGTGGTTCCCGTCATGCAGAGTGAGCTCGTCGGGGTCCGGGAATACATGAGCAATGCGGAGTTTCTCACCGGATACGGCCTGGTGCAAGGTCTCCCCGGTCCAATGTTCAGCTTTGCCGCCTATGCCGCAGGAATGGCCGGTCGCGGTCTCGGCGTCGCCGGCCAGGCTTTGGCCGCCGCCATCGGCGGTGTCGGCATCTTTCTGCCGGGGCTGCTCCTTATCTACTTCGTCTACCCGCTGTGGGAGGACTTGAAGCGCATCCGGGCGGTTCGGCTGTCGTTGCGTGGGGTAAATGCGGTCGCCGGCGGGCTCATCGCCGTCTCGGCGGTGATGCTTGCTTCTTCGGTGGGGCCGGCGCCGGGGCATCTCGCCCTCATCGCCACAACCGCCGGCCTTCTGTTCTTCACCCGCGTACCGCCCCCGCTCATGGTGGCGGCAGCCCTAGCCGGCGGAGTCGTCCTGTAGAAGGGAATCGACGAACTCGGCCACCCGCTGCTTGATCTCGTCGCGAATGGGGCGCACGTATGCCGTCTTCTCTTCGAAAGAGCCCACAGCTCGGGAGGGATCGGCAAAAGGCCAGTGCAGCCGCCGTTTCTCTGCCGGGAAGATCGGGCATCGCTCCGCGCTCTCTGGGTCGCACACGGCGATGACATAGTCGAAGCTCTTGCCTGCGGCGTGCAGATCATAAACGCTTGCAGTTTTCTTACCGGTGATATCGATGCCGTCCTCTTTGAGTAGCTCAACCACCACGGGATTGATCTCGCCCGGTTCGAGTCCGGCGCTTTCCACGTCGACCGCCTCGCCGCCGAGCTTCCGGAGATATTCCTCGGTCATCTGACTACGGGCACTGTTGTGGATGCACACTGCAAGGACACGGATCTTCTCCATGGAGCGCTCCTGAATTCTTCTGTGTCAAAGCTTATAGGCATAGTAAACCATTTCTCGACCGACGCGCAAGCCCTCCAGAGAAGTTCGCATCGAAGCTTGTTCCCCCGAAGGCGCGGGTGTGGTGTCGAAGGAACCGGGCTTGCAGAGTACGATAGAGAGCGTGGGTAGATTCGGTTCCGGCTAACCAAACAGCGATCACTGCCGTTACCATTGCGGGGATCCTCCACGGAATTGCCGGGTTGCCGAACGGAGTGCGACGGCGGGAGCTCCTATCGGCGGCCGAGAGCATCTTCGACCGGGACTTCCGGGACCGGAACCTTCTCTTCGATGCCGACCCTGCGGTTGAGTAGACGGCAGCACGTCGGCTACCCGAAACCTCGGAAGCTTGGAAAAGGCCGGCGTAGCGACCGCGAACCCGTGGACTGACGGTCGTCCGGTAGATGATGCGAGTACCACCGATAGAGCGCCGGCTCATCCCGGTGGAATGCTGCATGGAGCGTTCCTACGCCCCATGGATTTGTCGGACGACAACATTGCGCGGGTAGTCCAAATGCCGCTCTTTGAGCTTGGCCGAAGCCGGAGACGTAGAAGGTACGTGGGTAGCGGTATCGGATGAACGGCAACTCGAACGCGCACCGGAGGGGCTTGGATCACTTACCGGTGAGGGCCGCGATACCGCAGAACCCCGACGAGAAATCCCGAAGAGCTCCGGAATTTCATCCGCGCAGGGGCCGGTGTAAGTCTATCAAGGCCTTTCGTGCCGGAACCGGGACTCGAACCCTGACGGGAGAATACTCCCAGGGGATTATGGTAGGTCTGTCATGCCTTGCAATAGCATGCGACACATGCTAGTCTATTCCATGTGATTCAGTCATTCCGAGATGGTGCGAGTGAAGACCTGTTCAATGGACGGAACGCCAAAACAGCTCGCAAAGCGTGTCCGGATTCACTGTGGGGAGTGCTAACGAGAAAGCTGGATGCGCTCGATTCCGCCGAACGTCTCGACGATCTCCGCATTCCACCCGGCAATCGCC
>JBKHEN010000063.1:0-14566 GCA_046540795.1 Spirochaetaceae bacterium
GCGCCGAGGAGAAATTAGCGTTGTGCTACACTATCGGAGAGGCGGTCGCTTTCGACCAATGAGAGAAGCTCTTCACGCACCCGGGCGTAGGTCTCCTCAAGCGACTTGTGCACCATGAAGCCCGCTGCTCTCTTATGTCCGCCACCGCCGAATCGGCGCGCGACAATAGAGATGTCGGTGTCGTCGCTGGACCGCAAGCTACCGGTACAAGCTTCGGTTTCCTCCTCACGGATCAGCGCCACGACGGTACAGGGATGGGTGCCCATGAGGAGCTGATACAGCGTGTCGGAGTCCCGGTTCTCCCGGCCGAACTCGGCGGTGTCCTCCATAGTCTCGTAGGTCAAGGCGATACGGCCGCCGGCCTGCATTTCAACGCGGCTCAGCAGACGGGCGAGGAGTTTTCGCGAGGCGAAGGTCTTGCCCCCGTTCACGCGGTTGAAGGTATCCTTCGGACTTGCTCCGGCGTCCACCAAGCGTGCGGCGGCGCGGAACGCCCGGCCCGAGCCGATGTCGAGATGCCGGAAAAACCCCGTATCGGTTGAGAGACCGAAGAGCAGCAACTCCGATTCCTCGAGGGTAGGGGTGTCACCGGCGGCTTCTATTGCCGCCTGTACGAGGACGGTCGTCGACGGAGCGTCCGCATCGACGTAGACCACATCGCCGAACGGATTGCCGGCGGCATGATGGTCGATGACGGCAATCGGGACCTGGGACAGCATCTCTCCCAGCTCACCGACCCGCTCACGGGAGGAGCAGTCCAGGACGACGGCCGCCGGGCTCGGATCGGCGGTTATCTCCGCGGTTGTAAGGGTGTCGCGAAATCCACGCGCGAGCTCTATGATCTCCGAGCGCACAAACGGACCCTCGTTGTAGTGCTTGACCCGTTTGCCATGGCGCTCGAGATAGTGACCGAGGGCCAGGCTCGAGGCGAGACAGTCGCCGTCGGGTTCCGTGTGGCTGACTAGGTAATAGGTTTCATACTGCCCGAGAAACCCGAGCAGTTCAGCGGGTGGAGAAAACTCGCGCATAGCGTCCTTTTGCCTCTGAACCCCGCGACGGATCAGAGTTCCAGAGTGTCTACGTCGAATCGCTCCGCGGCGTTCGGCTCGTCTTCCAGCCGGCCCCAGGATGGATGCGACTGATTTCTGCGAACGAACAAACGCACGTGAGAGAACTCACCGTTGCGATAGTACACGTCCATGTACGGAGCGCTCCGGGAGTTCGTTTCGACGAGTTCTCCTTGTCCCGCGGCCTTTCTGAACCAGGATGCGGGCAGATAGACTTGTTCGAAGTCCAGATTTTCCGCGGTATACGTCACCTTGAAGCCCATGCTGTGACGAAACACCTGATTGAGGTAGATGGTGTGAACAAAGTACTCCGACTCGCGCCGATTCGTGGAGTCCTGTGCTGCGAGTCCGCCCGCCGCTATCACTACCAGAACCGCGATTGCAAAGATCCGCTTTTTCAACCCTATCCTCCTCTTCGCTCGCACGCCCATTATACGACCTCCAAACCTCCAAATTCAAGGGGCGGCCGTGGATCAGCGTGTTCACACGGCGGGCAGATCCGCCGGATCGAGCAGTGTGGCAAGCATGAGCGCCTTGATAGTGTGTTTTCGGTTCTCCGATTGGTCGAAGACTCGGGAATGCGGGCCGTCCATGACCTCGGAGGTGACTTCGTTGCCGCGTACCGCCGGGAGACAGTGAAGAAACACCACTTCCGGATTGCCCGTGCGCTCGAGAAGCTCCGTGTTCACCCGGTAGGGCGAGAGTTGCCGCAACCGTTGCTCGGACTGCTCTTCTTCTCCCATGGAAACCCACACGTCGGTGTACACTGCGTCGGCACCGGAGACGGCCTCCCCTGGATCATCGGTCACAAGCACCTGCGCGCCGGATTCCGCGGCAAAGCTGCGTGCAACTTCCACGCTCTCCGCGTCGGGCTGCAACGAGGCGGGGCTGCCCACACGTATGTTTACGCCGACCTTGCTGCATCCGATCATCAGTGATCGTGCAACGTTGTTCCGCCCGTCTCCCACGAAGGACAGCGTGCGACCCGCCGGTTCGCCTGCGTTCTCCTGTAGGGTTTGCAGATCCGCGAGGATCTGGGTGGGGTGGTACAGGTCGGTCAGGCCGTTGTAGACCGGCTTGTTCGAATGCTCCGCAAAGAGCTGTACCGTTTCCTGTTTGTAGCCGCGAAACTGTATGGCATCGAACATCCGCCCTAAAACGCGAGCGGTATCCTCGATAGTTTCTTTGACGCCGAGATGAATGTCCGCCTGTGAAAGGAATACCGGATGTCCTCCCTCCTCTCCGAACGCCGTTTCGAAAGCGCAGCGCGTGCGCGTGGAGCGTTTCTCGAACAGGAGCGCAAGGCTCATCCCCTCGAAACGTCGCTTGGTCACTCCCGTGCGGCTTTCGTTTTTGACGGCATGAGCGAGATCGATGAGATACCGAATCGCCTGAGGCTCGAAATCGGCCAGGGTGAGAAAGGACTGACGCTTGAGATTTACGGACATGACGTGGCCCCCCGTTATTCAGTGTCTAAAGCTCGCAGAGGGGATTATACCGTATTTAAAGCGACCCTCAATAGGAGCGAATGCCGAACAGGTCTTCGGGGAAGAGGATGTGCAAGGCCTCCTCTACGGTTTCGGCGAAGTAGAAATCGAGCGCCCGCGTGACCTCTTCAGGGAGCTCCTCGTAGTCCCCGTGGTTCTCCTGTGGCAACAGCACCGCGTGCATGCGGTTTCGATGCGCGGCAAGTACTTTCTCCTTGACCCCGCCGATGGGTAGAAGCCGTCCGGTGAGCGTGATCTCCCCGGTCATGGCAAAACCCGGCTTCACCGAGATCCCCGAGAACGCGGAGAGCAGGGCCGCTGTAACGGTAATCCCCGCCGAGGGGCCGTCCTTGGGAAGCGCCCCCTCGGGAACGTGAATGTGGATATCCCGTCCGCGCTCGAAGTCCCGGGGCAGGCGAAACCGCTGTGACTGCGCGCGGATGAAGGAAAATGCCGTACGGGCGCTCTCTTTCATGACGTCGCCGAGACTGCCGGTGAGCAGGAGTTCCCCCTGTCCCTCGAAGACCAGGGCTTCCACCGGCAACAACTTGCCCCCTACCTCGGTCCACGCAAGCCCATTGGCGATTCCCGGTCGGGTTTCCCGCTCCATGGGAGCTTCCGCATAGGGAGGATTGCCGAGATACTGTCTGATGCGCTTGGCGGTGACGACCCGTCGATATGGCCGAAACAGCAGCGGCTCGAGCCGAAAGGGTGCTGTTTGCTCCGTGTGCTCTCTCGGCGGAACAGCCCCTGCTGCCGCGTCGCCCTCGGTATCCCCGGCGGTATCATCGGCTTCATCCCTTTCCTCGGCGGGCTCATACTCCTTGGGAGGTGCGCCGGTTTCCTCCACGGTGTCGTGGTGCGGCGTCGTAGCCGCGGACTCCTCGGAGGAGCCGGCGGGTGCGGCCTGCGGCTCGTCGACGGGCTCCTTTTGAGCCGCGGCCACCGGGGCCTGGGAGTCCTTTCCGTGTGAGGCGGGATCCTCTCCACCTTCGGCGTTTTCCCGCACGGCGACCGGCGGACGGTACCCGTCGGCAACCACTTGGCGGGCAATCTTGCGCACGACCGTCGCAATGCGGCGCTCGAGGTTCCGTACGCCGGATTCCCGGGTGTAGTTGTCTATGACCTCGTCGACGGCGTCCTTGCGGAAGTTGATGTCGGCCCACTCGAGACCGTTCTCGGCGATCTGCTTGGGGATAATGAACTGCGTGGCGATACGCCGCTTCTCGAAGGGCGTGTAGCCCGGCATCTCGATCAGCTCCATCCGATCCCGCAGAGCATACGGAATGTGATAGAGCGTGTTGGCGGTCGTTATGAACAGAACCTGCGAGAGGTCGAAGGGCAATTCCAGGTAGTGGTCCACGAACCCGGTGTTCTGCTCCGGATCGAGCACTTCGAGGAGGGCGGACGCCGGGTCGCCGCGGAAGTCCGCACCGAGCTTATCGACCTCGTCGAGGAGAAATACCGGATTGGCCGTGCCGGCCTTCCGGATGGACTGAATGATCTTGCCGGGAAGGGCGCCCACGTAGGTGCGTCGGTGGCCGCGGATCTCCGCCTCGTCCCGGACGCCGCCTAGGGAGATTCGGACGAAACTGCGGCCAAGACAACGGGCAACGGAGCGGCCGAGGGAGGTCTTCCCCGTACCGGGCGGACCGACGAGGCAGAGAATCGGCCCCTTGAGCCTGTCCTGCAGCTGCCGCACGGCGATGTAATCCAGGATCCGCTCTTTGGGCTTCTCCATGTCGTAGTGATCCTCGTCGAGAACTCGGGCTGCCACTCGAAGGTCCACCTGATCATCGGTGTAATCCGTCCAAGGGAGGTCGAGGAGCCAGTCAACGTAGGTCCGTACGATCCCCGCCTCCGGAGAGAACGATTGCAGTTTCTGCAGCCGGGCTACCTCCTTCTCGGCCTTCGCCCGCACCTGTTCCGGCAGCTTCTTCTCTTTCAGGCGCTCCTCGAGCTCCTTGGCGCCGGAGGGGTCGTCACTGTCCTGGCCGAGCTCGCGGTTTATCTCCTTCTTCTGTTCGTTGAGAAAATAATCCCGCTGGTTCTTTTCGATCCGCTTCTTGACCCGCCGATTAATGTCCTGCTTGAGCTCGAGGATCTCGTTGTGCCCCTCGACGGCCACCGCTACCTCTTCCAGCCGACGGCGAACGTCGGTCATTTTCAAGATTTCGAGCTTGGTGTCGAACTCCAGCGGCACGTTCGCGCAAACCCGACCGACAAGCTCCTCCGGATCCCGGGCGTCCTTGACGGTCCGCCGGGTCTCGGCGGGAACTTTGTTCTCAAGGGACGCGAACCGCGCGAAAGCGGACTTCACCGTCTTGATGTGTGTGTCGAGAATGCCGCCTTCGTTGGTGGTGCCGGCGGGAAGAGTTTCGGTGTGCGCCCACAATGGCGTGCGAGGGGACTCGAAAGTGACAATGCGCACGCGCTCCTTGCCCTCGGCCATGACCCGCACGGACCCGTCCGGAAGCTTCATGACCTGTTGAATCACCGCGATGGTACCGTGACTGAACAGCTGTTCCGCCTGGGGTTCCACGGCGTCTTGGGTTTGCGGCACGAGTACCACCCGGCGATCCGCGGACATGGCGTTGTCGAGGGCGCTTTTCGCCGTACGCTTGCCCACGAAAAAAGGAACCGCCGTGCGGGGAAACGCGACCTTTTCCCGCAGGGGAATGACGGGAAGCCTATGTGAGTCTTTCTTCCGTCCGGTCAATTTCATGCGGACTTTCGAACCTGTACGATCTCCGGTTTTTCGTCGCGGTCGATGACGGCTTTGGTAATGACGACGCGTTTTTTGCCCTCGATAGAGGGGATGTCGAACATGATGTCGGTCATCACGCTTTCCACGATGGAGCGGAGCCCGCGAGCGCCGGTCTTTCTCTCCATGGCCTTTTCGGCTATGGCCTCCACTGCATCGTCTTCGAAGAGCAGCTCCACGTCGTCGAGCTTGAGCGAGGCCTGGTACTGCTTCAGTATGCTGTTGCGCGGCTCGGTGAGGATCCGTACGAAATCTTCCCTGGTCAGATCCCGCAGGGCCACCTGGATGGGTACACGGCCGATGAACTCCGGTATCAGTCCGTACTTGATCAGATCGTCCGGATGCAGCTGGGAGAAGAGCTCCTCGATGTTTTTCTCGCTCCGTGTCTTTACTTCCGCGCCGAAGCCCATCGGATGCTGTGCCACCCGCGATTCGATCACCTTATCGAGGCCGACAAACGCCCCGCCGACGATGAACAGGATGTTGTTGGTGTCGATCTTGATCATCTCCTGGCTGGGGTGCTTGCGCCCGCCCTGGGGCGGTACAGACGCCACCGTGCCTTCAATGATTTTCAGAAGGGCCTGCTGCACGCCCTCCCCGGAAACATCCCGAGTGATGGAGACGTTTTCTCCCTTACGGGCAATCTTGTCTATCTCGTCGATGTAAATGATGCCCCGCTCCGCCGCGGCCACGTTGTTACCGGCTGCCTGATAGAGCTTGAGCAGGATGTTTTCCACGTCCTCACCGACGTACCCCGCTTCGGTGAGCGTGGTGGCATCGGCAATGGCAAAGGGAACTCTGAGCTTGTCCGCGAGGGTCTTTGCCAAGAGCGTCTTTCCCGTGCCGGTGGGCCCGATCAGGAGGACGTTGGCCTTTTCCATCTCCACCCCGTCCTGGAGCTCCAGTTTTTGAGTCACTCGCTTGTAGTGGTTATACACGCCCACGGAGAGGACTTTCTTGGCGTTTTCCTGTCCTACGACGTACTGATCAAGGTAGTATTTGATCTCTTTCGGAGCGGGAATGTCGTCGAGAAACTCCGTGGAAATGACGTCTTCCTCGTCGTCGAGGATCTTCTTACAGGTGTAGACGCATTCATCGCAGATGTAGACCCCGGGCCCGGCTATGAGCCGACGGGCAAAATCCGCATGCTTGCCACAGAAGGAACAGACTTTTTGTTGCTCGCTCTTTTGCTTGCTCATGTGCTACCTCTTGAGAACCTGGTCTACGATCCCGTATTCCGCACTCTCCCCGGCCCCCATGTAGTAGTCACGTTCGACGTCCTTGGCAATGACCTCTTCCGCTTTGCCCGTGTGTTGAGCAAAGTAGCTGATGATCAGCTTCTTCAGCCGCACGATTTCTCGGGCCTGAATCCCGATGTCCGTTGCTTGACCCTGGACGCCTCCCCAGGGCTGATGGATGAGAATCCTAGAGGAGGGCAGGGCAAATCGCTTGCCCGCCGTACCCGCTGCAAGGAGCAATGCAGCCATGGACGCGGCTTGTCCCATACAGATGGTCTGAACGTCCGGCTTTATGTACTGCATGGTGTCGTAGATTGCCAGTCCCGCGGTGACGCCGCCGCCCGGGGAATTCACATAGAGATTGATGTCCTTCTCGGGATCCTGGCTCTCGAGAAACAGCATCTGTGCTACCACCAGATCAGCGGTAACGTCGTTTATGGGACCATCGAGAAAGACGATGCGGTCTTTCAGAAGCCGGGAATAGATATCGTACGATCGTTCCCCGACGCCGGTTTGCTCGACTACGATTGGAACGAGGGTATTGTTCTGCTCATTCATTGCTGAAATCCTTTTCGCCGTGTGACTCGGGTGAATTTAAGCATTGTGCCCCGCGGCGTCCAGGAGTTTGAGCTTCTCCGAACTCTTCACGGTGGTCTCTTCCAGAATCCGGTCAAACAGCTTGCGCTCGGCTACCTCGTTCTTCACCTGTTCGAGCAGATTCTGGCTCTCATAGTACTCCCGTAATCGAGCGGTGTCCAGGTTGTTCTGCTTGGCTTGGTTCTCCAGGTACTCGTCGAGCTCCTCATCGGTAGCCTCGATCTCCTCGTTTTCCCGCATCTTTGCGGTGACCAGACGCTGTTTGACGGATTTCTCAGCCTCCGGGCGCCATTCCTCGAGCATGTCCTCCTTGCTGCGCCCCTGGGCCTCTAGGAGCTTGACGACGTCTTCCTCACCCATCTGCAGCCGTGAGGTGAAATTCCACCACGCCTGTTCGAGCTCCATTCGGAGCATGGAATCGGGCACCTCGATCTCCGTGTTCTCGAGGATCTTGTCGAGCAGTGCGCCCACCTTCGCCTCCCGCATCCGGGATTCCGCCGTTTGCTCCAGGCGGCTGCGAATGTCCTTCTTGAGGTCGTCGAGGGTCTCGTACTCGTCGCTCACGTCCTGAGCAAGCTCATCGTCGATTTCGGGAAGGCTTCGCTGCTTGACCGTCTTCACGGTAACCGAGATGCGCTTCTTTTGACCGCGGAGCTCCTCTAGATCGGCGTCTTCGGGGTAGGTCTTTTCGATTGTCCGATGCTCGCCCGGCTGCATGCCGAGGATGTCGTCGTCGATCTTATAGAAATTGTAGCCCGTACCGACGGTAAACACGAAGTCCTCGCGCTTCGTGCCTTCCACCGGCTGGTCGTTCTCGTCGAGCTCCTCATAGTCGATGGTAACGATGTCGTCTTTCTCGACCGCTCCCTCTTCCTTGTCGATGACGATCGCGTTCTGTTCCTGGATGGCTTTGATCTCGCGATCCTCATCCTCTTCGGTAACCTCGATTTCCGGTGCTTCGATGGTGAGGCCTTTGTACTCGCCGAGCTTGATCTCCGGGTAGACGTCATAGACTACCGAGTAAGAGAACGGCTTGCCCGGCTGGAAATCGAGTTCGCCGTCGAGCTCCGGGCGGGTGTACGGCAGGGGTTGCTCCTCGAGGTCTTCCACGGCCTCCTTGAGGCTGTCCTCGAGTACCTTCTGTCCCGCCTCGGCCTTGAGGCTGTCCCCGAACTTGCGCTCGAGGATCTCCGGCGGAACTTTGCCGGGTCGAAAGCCCTTGATCTGCGCCTTCTTGGCGTACTCCTTTACCAGGCCGTCGTACTCTTTCTGGGCGGTGTCCGCGTCGACCGTAACCGTTAGCCGCACCGCCGAGTTGCCGATGTGTTCGATTTGTTTGTCGGAAACCATGCTCGGATCCTCTGTTCGTGGTATCGCATAAAGAAAGAGCGATCCGTTTGCTCGGATCGCCCTCGAAGAGAAAGCGGGAGACGGGATTTGAACCCGCGACATCCACCTTGGCAAGGTGGCGCTCTACCCCTGAGCTACTCCCGCGAGATGCTTACGGCCGGGACGGCACCCGGCCGTCACCACGCACTACCGCGTCGGTAGAGTGGCGTTGCGAGAGAAGGGACTTGAACCCTTACACCCGAAGGTACCAGATCCTAAATCTGGCGTGTCTACCAATTCCACCACTCTCGCCCGTATCCTATACGAGGACGCTACGCGCGTCAATGTCAAACCGCCGCGACCGGGCGCGGCATTAACGGCCGCCGCCGTGCGACGTACCGAAAGTGAGCCGTAGAGGGATCGAACCTCTGACCCGCAGATTAAGAGTCTGCTGCTCTACCAGCTGAGCTAACGGCCCACGTGTTTTCTTTACGCCCGGCAGGATTCGAACCTGCGACCTGCGGATTCGAAGTCCGACGCTCTATCCAGCTGAGCTACGGGCGCATGCCGGCACCTCTATCCGGGCACCTTCGGTTATGTCAAAAAACTGCGGACAGAGCATCGCGAGGTCTCTCCGTCGAACGGACTCCGCAGTCCAGGGTGGATGACGGGACTCGAACCCGCAACAACCAGAACCACAATCTGGTGCTCTACCATTGAACTACATCCACCGTGCTCGTGAAGTCGAAGAATGCCTGCTTCCCGCCATTTTGTCAAGATCCGCGCCCGTTGCGGGCTTCGGCGCTAAGCTACTGCGATGACGGCTGCCTCGTCAAATCCGTCGGCACCTCTATTCATTCTGCGGTCGCAAGCCGCGGAGGACGGCTACGGTGAGCGGCCAGTCGATCTTCTGATCCTGTAGCCGTTCCGAAAGCGCGTGATAGAGCTCATCGAGCTGCTCTGCGCTGAGTCGGGCCGCAAGGAATGCCGGGTAGCCGCGCTTGTTTCCATCGCCGCGGCCGAAGATCCAGGCCGAAAGCTCGCCGGGCCCAAGCACGCGGAGATCGCGATACTCCCGCGTTTCCACCGATACGTCCGCGAGCCCGGCGGTCATCGCTGCTTTCTCGAGTGCCTCGGTATTCAGCTCGGCGAAGCCGAGCTTCGGGTCCGCGAAGAGGGCTTCCTCGGCCCGTTCCACCGCCGTGACGAGCTCCGACGCAAGCCCGGCCCCACGTGCGATATCGGAGAGCCTGCGAAATCCCGTCGGAAGGTTTTCGGCGGCCGCCAGGCGTCCTCCCGCGACAAGCCGTGCCGCGAGGGATGCGAGCGTCCCTGTCGGATCTTCCCCACGGACGAGGAGGTTTCGACCGAGGATTCGATCGAACTTCGACGGGAGCTCCTGCGAGCCCGCCGGCCCGGAGGAGCGGGATGTCGCAACCAGCTCCGTGATTTCGCCATGGAATATTCGGGGACGCTCCGGTTCCGGCAAGGCTTCCGCCTGTGCCCGGGCCGCCTCCGCTGCCCGCACACCGGTCACGGCCGCATATACGCCGCCCTCCGGGGTTCGCCTCACGGCCTCCCACAGCGTGGGCAACGGGGAGCTTCCGCCCACCAGTACCGTTTCGTGGCGCTTGAGCCCCCGGGTGAGCTCGTCCCGGAGATCGGCAAGCATTTCCCGTTGCACCGCCGCAAGCCGGTTCAGCCGTCGCTCGCGCTCTCCGGTGGTGGGGGTGTAACTGAGGGCTTCGAACTCCTCCTCCTGGTCGACGAGGAGGGAAAGCCTGATGTCCCGGCGGCGCTCCACCATCTCCCGTAGCTCTCCCTCCCACCCCTGATCGGTGGGCCGGTAGAACACCCGGTCCCGCAGAGCGGCGGGAAGGTAGTTCTGCGCCACCCAGTGGTCCCGGTACGCGTGGGGATAGAGATATCCTTCTCCATGGCCGAAGCCTTTGGCGTCACGATTGGGGTCACGCAGGTGTTTCGGCACCTCCTCGCGGCGCTCTTCTTCGACCGCGGCCAGGGCGTCGTAGTAGCCGAGGGTGGAATTGGACTTGGGACAGCCGGCAAGGTAGAGCGCGGCGTGGGCAAGGTGAAACTGTCCCTCGGGCATCCCGACGCGATCGAAGGCTGCCGCGGCCGCTTCCACCACCGCGAGGGCTCGGGGGTCCGCGAGCCCCACATCCTCCGAGGCCAGGATCAACATGCGTCGGAAGAGAAAGCGCGGGTCCTCCCCGCCGGCAACCATCCGTGCCAGCCAGTAGAGGGCGGCGTCGGCGTCTGATCCGCGCAGAGACTTTATGAAGGCGCTGGCGCTATCGAAGTGGTAATCGCCCTCTTTGTCGTAGAGGACTGCTTTGCGCTGAATGCTGTCTTCGGCGACCTCACGGGTGATGTGAATCGGCTCATCCGGCGGCGGCGGAAAGGTAGAGGGTGTGGTTTCCACCGCAAGCTGAAGCGCGTTGAGGAGTGATCTTGCGTCGCCGTCGGCTACCTGTACGAGATGATCGAGGGCATCCTCTTCGATTCGCACCTCATGGTGGCCGTAACCGCGCTCGTGGTCGGACAGAGCCTTGCGGGCTATGGCGTAGAGGTGGTGTTTCGACAGCGGCTTCAGCTGAAATATGCGGGAACGGGAGACCAGGGCGGCGTTTACCTCGAAGAACGGGTTTTCAGTCGTAGCCCCGATGAGCACCACCGTGCCGTTTTCCACCCAGGGCAGCAGTGCGTCCTGCTGGGCTTTGTTCCAGCGGTGTACTTCGTCGACGAAAAGTGTGGTCTTTCGCCCGTAGAGTTTCCGATATTCGCGCGCTTTTTCTATCGCCGCTCGGACATCCTTCACGCCTGAAAGAACGGCGTTGAGGGAAAGGAATGTGCTCCTGGTGGTATTGGCGATCACGCGCGCCAGGGTCGTCTTTCCTGTGCCCGGCGGCCCGGAGAAAATGACCGAGCTGAGCATGTCCGCCTGTATTGCCCGACGCAGCAGGCGCCCCTCGCCGAGGATGTGTTCTTGACCGACGAACTCGTCCACCGTACGGGGGCGCATCCGTGCCGCAAGGGGCTCCTCGGACCAATCGGGCTCGAAAAGCTCGTTGGGGTCGCTCCTGCCGGGGTCGTTCACCGCTTACGCCTTCCGTCGGAGTTTCGCATGTACTCGGTCGGTAGCGCCGACCCGACGCAATCGGGTCCTGCCGGGCCCTGCACGGTCCGGCGTAGCCTCCGCTCAGCCCTCGAGCTCTTCCTCGGGCCCCCGGGCCTTCTCCAGCCGTCGCGCTTCCGCCCTGGCGTTCTCGAGCTCCTTCTGCAGCTCTTCGAGGCGCTTCTGTTTCTCGACTAACTCGGCCTCCGCCGTGGAGATTCGCTCTTCCAGCTTGTCGACGCTTGCCGAGGCTTCCTCGAGCTCTACCGCGGCCTTGAGGCGGCGCAGCTGGTCCCGCTTCTTCTTGAGCTCGGATTGGTATGTGGCCGCTTCCTCGAGAGCTTGACCGATCTCCTGCGGAAGCTCCGACTCCTCATCCAGCGCAGGCGCGGCTTTCTCGCCGATCTCCCGATCCAGGCTGCGCAGCTCTTCCGCCGCCGCTTCCTGAGCTTTCCGCAGGCGCCGATCTCCGCCGGTACTCTGTGTCAGCTCAGACAGTCGATCGGCGGTGCTCTTCCTCTCATCCTCGAGGGAGCTGATGTTGCGCTCGAGTTCTTCTATCTCGGCGTGTTTCTGAAAATAGGGCTTCGCGGTAGCAGAGAGATCCGAGTCCTCCATTCGGCTGATGAAGGTGGTTTGGCAGACGGACTTCCCCGCTTCTCGATACATGCGTGGCAGGGCGTTTTCTCGGGCCGACTTCTTTCCCTTGAGGAACGCCAGTCTCCCGCGGGACATGAGCCGTGCTACCTTGGATTGGTCGCTTCTTCCGTACTCCTGCTCGTTGATCTGTCGCTCGAGCTCTTTCAGCTCTTCGTGCTGTTGGATCAGGGGTGAGAATATCTCTTCTATCTTCGGGTCCACTACCGGATTCTGTCGATACGTGCGGAGCGCCACCTCGCCGATTTCCCGACACAGGGGATCAAGCTCCTCGGTGAGACGCTCTACCTCCGCGCGGGCGTCGGCAATCTGTTCCTGCAGCTCCTCCCGTCGGTTCTGCAGCTGTTCGAGGCGTGCAATGGTGTCCGCTGTCTCGTCGTGCTCCTGCTGCTTGGCTTTCGCTTCTCGAGCTTTTGTTCGCAGCCGTTTCTGCTCGATGAGATCTTCCCGGTGAGTCCTCACGTAGCGCCCGATGGTTGCATGCAGGCTACCGAGACGTGCCTCGTGTTCGGAGATGGAGCGCTCGAGCTCGCTCATTTGCCGACGGTAATCACTCATATGCTGAGCCCCCTCACGATTAGAAATGATTCTAGGCAGGTGCTCTGTGCCATGTCAAGCTGAGCTCGGTGCCCTCAGGGGCGGGTGCGGCGGTCGGCTTTCCTCGGAGCCGTGTATCGACTCTCCTCGGGGCGTTCTAGTTGAGAAAGTGAGAAAGGTCTCCCTTTAGCCCCAGCGTCCGACGAGCTCGTCGGATCATCTCCCGTCGCGCAATACTGTTCTCGAGTCGCTCTACTTCCTCGCGCAAGCGCTCTTCCGTTGAGCGCGTCTCCAGCAGACCCTGACGGTCCTCCAGCGTGAAAACCCCCGAGGCGCCGACCATGAACGACAGACTCCGCGGGTCGAGGCTTTCCAGGGGTTTGCGATCGATCTCACGTCCGGAAAGATTCCCGAGTGTCTCGAGGCGGTCGACGGCGGTGGCGGCGAGCTCCCGTATCCGTTCCGATGCGCCGTTCGTTCCGTAGCCGTCCGCGGGCTCGTCGTCGAAGTACGAGACATCCGCTTCGAGATACGGCCGGTCCTGATGGATCTGATCGATACGGAAGCGGTTTTCCCCCAAGGTAAGGATGTCGGATCTACCGTCTTCGTATGTTTCGAGAACCCGCTCCACGCGAGCCGTGCAACCATGGGTCTGCAACTTTGCCCCCACGGCATAGACAACCCCGAAGACCAGATCCTCTTCTCTGCAGCGGGCAATCATCTCACGATAGCGTTCTTCGAAAATGTGTAGCGGCAGGGGCATTCGGGGCAGAAGTACGACACCGAGAGGAAAAAGGGGTATGCGTTGCTGATGCATGAAGCAGTAGCCTCCACTGCCTGTGTGTACGTCAGTAAGATAATACCGGAGCCCCCGTAAGGGTAAAGCGATGACGTCGAATAGGTGGTCGTGTCAGTCCGCGATTTCGAGCATGACCGGGCAGTGATCCGACCCGTAGATGTGGGACAGGATCTCGGACTGCAAGACGCGTTCCCGGGCGCGACCATTGATGCAGTGGTAGTCGATGCGCCATCCCACGTTTCGCTCCCGAGCTCGAGCGCGGTACGTCCACCAGGTGTAGTTTCCCGGTTCCGAGTTGAACATGCGGAAGGTATCGAGGTAGCCGGCGCCGGTGAAGGTGTCCATCCATTCCCGCTCTTCGGGCAGATAGCCGGCGTTGCCCTCGTTCTGCTTTGGGTTGGCGAGATCGATGGGGGTATGAGCTATGTTGAAATCACCACAGAGGACGACATCTCTACCCCCGCCGGCGAGCTCATCGCAGATACGCTGCATATTGCTACAGAAGTCGAGCTTGTAGTCCAGTCGCCGTCCGCCTTCCTGGCTGTTGGGGAAATATGCGGTAATGAGCGTGAAGCGGGGATACTCGAGCACCAGCACGCGGCCTTCCGCATCGAATCGTGGAATGTTCATGTAGGAGACCGACTGTGGCTTCTCCCGCGTATAGACCGCCACGCCGCTGTAACCCCGACGTTCCGCCGAGCTCCAATAGGAGTGATAGCCGTCGGGATCGGTGAAATCGACATTTAACTGCTCGGGATGCGCACGGGTTTCCTGTACGCAGAAGACATCGGCATCCGAGTCGCGGAGCACGTCGAAGAAGCCCTTACGCGCACAGGCGCGAATTCCGTTGACGTTCCAAGAGTAGAGACGAGCCATGAGGGGATCGTAGCGGAAAACCGCTTCCGGCGCAACGAAGGACAGGGTGTCAACGAGCCTGTTGCGGCCGGCCGGCTAC
>JBKHEN010000064.1:0-14442 GCA_046540795.1 Spirochaetaceae bacterium
CGCTTCGGCGTGAATACGGGATAGCGAAAGCGGAGGTTCTCCGAAACGTCGCGGTCCGCCGGTAGCAAAGCGCCGAAGAAGCTCCGCTCGACGTAGGGGAATCGCTCTATGCGTTCCGCCACGAGATTCCGGAGCTCGGCGTCGGTGTTGGTGATCGCCTCCGGGGGATGAGCCTGCCAGTTTCGGGAGCGCCATTCCTCGGTCCGGATCTCGAGAGGATCCCCGGTAGTCGGCTCCAGGTCGGTGCGCCCGACATCGAGAGAGAACAGCCGCTCAAGGGTACGGTCGAGCGCCTGATACGTATCGAGGGTCGTGGGAGAGGTCATTCCGTTTCCTCCGGCATGCGTTTTTCGTTGCGTCGCTTCAGATCGACGATGATCTTCTTGTGCTTATTCAGGAGTTTTTCCCATCGCTCGATACCGTTGCGAAGCTGTTTGGTCTTTTGAAAGAGTTTGTCGATTTCTCGGAGCATCTCACCGAGTTTGCGATCCGTCTCTTCGGCGGGATACCCGCTAAGGTCGTCACGGAGCAGCACGAAGTCCCTGAAGTAGTCCGAGATTTGCTTGATCTGATCGAGGGAATAGCCGAACAGCTGCAGATCCTGAATGAGATGACAGAGATATACGTAGTGTTCCTGATACAATCGGAAGCCGCCCTCGCTGCGGGCGTCGGCCTCGATGATGCCCTTGTCTTCCCAGTGCTTGATGGTCCGCGGGCTCACCCCGACGCTTTCGGCGAGGGCTCCGACGGTGAGGAGATTCTCTGCGCCGGATCGTCCCTCTCCACGGCGGCTAGCCTCCGGCGGCCCGACCTTGCGAAGGATCTTCTCGATTTCCTCCTCGCCGTAGCCCATGTGCAGAAAGGATCGAATGTGACCGATGCGCTCGATCACCGTTTCACTGAAGAACGGCACGCCGGTCGGCCCTTTACCGTCCGGGCGGACCAGCCCCGTTTCCAGCCAACGATCCAGCGCATCTCGCTCTACGCCGGTGTGCTCAGCGAGCTCTCCGATGGTGTATACGGTGCGTTCCGACACGACTCCCTCCTGACAAATAAAAGTATACGTGAACGTGCACGTTAGATAGTATATGAGATAGTTCTGTACGTCAAGGAATACTTTGTGTGTTGTGGACCGGTGACCGGCTTTCTCGGGCAGTGCTCTTCCTGGTAGTCGATGGCGCGGGAAGGGTTTCGGTCACGTGGGGGCGCGAGACGGTAGCCCGGGCTCGGTGCCCCGTCAAGTCTCCTCTGAAGACTGTCGGGCGAAGAGCTCGAACACCGCCGAGACGTCTTCCTTACCGAGGCCGGCGTTCTTCGCCGCGGCGAACACCTCCTTCGCCGCCGCTCCGGTGGGGATCGCCACGCCGGCCTCGTAGGCCGTCTGAGCGACCAAGTGGAGGTCTTTGTGCGCGAGCTCGAGGGGAAACTGAACCGGGTAGGTGCGGCGCTCGAAGTTCTCGCGCTTACCGGAGAGAAACGGTGCCGCTGCCGGTCCACCGAGTACGGTGTCGAGGAGCAGCTCACGGTCGATACCGAGGCGTAGACCGAGGTTCGCCGCCTCCGCGAAGCCGCTCAGGGCATGGTCGAGGAGGAAGTTGATGACCATCTTCATGGAGGCGCCCTTCCCGACCTCGCCGACATGGACAGTCTTACGGGCAATTGCGTCGAAAATCGGCCGGGCCCGGCGTACGTCCTCCTCGCTGCCCCCTGCGAGAACCACCAGTTCTCCGGATTCCGCCGGCGTGGTGGTTCCGGCAACCGGGGCATCGATGAAGCGGATCCCGCGAGAGGAGGCGAAGGCGTGCATGGTACGCGAGAAGGAGGGGTTCACGGTGCTTGAATCTATCCACAGCGCTCCCTCACGCAGCGTACCGAGAAAACCCCGCTCTCCGCTTGCGACCTGGGCGACCACGTCAGGGGAGGCAAGCATGGTGATCACTACGTCCGCGTTTTCCGCCGCCTCTTCCGGGCTTGCCCGATACAGCGCCCCGGCGGCCACGAGGTCATCGGCCTTTTCCCGCGTGCGATTGTACACCGTAAGATCCTGTTGGACGCTGCGCTGGATGTTTGCGGCCATCCGGCTTCCCATAAGGCCGAGGCCGAGAAATGCGATGTTCATGACGCCTCCTCGTGGTCCTTAACGTTCGAGCGAGCTGCGGTGAGCCTCAGCATATTCGCGGTAGCGTGCTGCGGATTCTTCGAACTCCCGCATTTCCTCCGCCGTCAGCTCCCGGAGCATTTTGGCCGGGATACCGCCGTAGAGCATGCCCGATTGTACGACGGTGCCCGGCGTCACCACGGCGCCCGCGGCGACCATGGCGTACTTTTCGACCACCGCGCCGTCCAACACGACGGCGCCGATGCCGACGAGGCACAGATCCTCCACCGTACACCCATGGAGTACGACCCGATGCCCGACGGTCACCTGGTTGCCGATGATCGTCGGATGGGTATCGTGCGTCACGTGTACGACCGAGCCGTCCTGGATGTTCGTTCCTTCCCCGATGCGGATGTAGTTGACGTCACCCCGCACGACGCCGGCGTACCAAATGCTCGAGCCCCTGCCGATCTCCACGTCTCCGATGACCCGGGCGCCGGGGGCAAGAAACACGTCCTCGGCGAGGGTGGGCTCTATTCCCTCGTAGGGAAAAACGCGATCACCCTGCAACGTTTGCCTCCTCGAACCGTTTCACCATGGAGGCCCACTGCGGGCACCAACTCTGCGTGAGGATCACGGCCACGTTCTCGGACGCCCCGCGGACGTCTTCACCGAACTCACCGTGTTGAATTGCATAGCGCACCTGTTCGTCGGTGAGCCGAGTTCGCTTCGTCATCGCTCCTCCTCATCGGGAAAGTGTACAATCTGCGCGGACTCACGGCAACGCGATTGCCCCGGCCGTCCGGGCGACTCCGGCCGTCCGGGCGAACCGCTACCAGGTGTAGTCGTTGCCGGTGTATTGGAGGTCTTCGGGCGGGTGCTGATTGCGGTAGGTAAACAGAAGCCGCAGGCTGACCATGCGGCCCCCGTACCGTACGTAGGTTCTATCCCATTCGAGCGGCTCTTCGTTGAGCCTGAGATCGTAACGAATACGGCTCCCCGGGGGCATGCCTTCCTCATAACCGATCGGCACCGCACCGACGGACCGCACCCGGATGGTCCGCGGCGCGCCGTCGCCTCGGCGGATCTGTACAAAGCCAACCCGTTCGAGCAGAGCGTGCGCATGGCGTGCGTCATATGCGCTGAGGCTGAACGGCTCCGGTGAGGGAATGACGGCCGGAGGTGCGATGCCGAAGCTCCCGGTCATATCGTCCTTCTCAGCCGACTCGGACTCTTCTGCTTGCGCCACACCGGGAGGGGCGACGTCGAGCATCAACAGCACGGCGAGAATGAGTACGGCCGGCGTCGGGTACATCGCCGTGTCCGCCGGCTGGTAACCGACGTAACCGCCGTAACCGCCGCGGTTGCCGCCGTCAGGCATCGTCCCATTCCGGCGTTTCGGATTCCGGCGATTCGTGTTTCGGAGACTCCTCCGAGCCGGCGGTGCGGTTGACCAGGTGGGTGTAGGGCAGGCTTAGCCTGAAACGGGTTTGCGTGCCCCGCTCCACCTCGATCGTACCACCGAGCTGGCGGGTGAGGGCCGTGACCAGCTTCAGTCCCGTGCCGCCGAGGGTGTCGAGGTTTACCCCCTCCGGGAACGGCAGCCCATCGTTCGTGACCTCGATGAGCACCTCTTCACGTTCGGGCAGGGGCCGCACGTGCACGCCGAAGGTATTCAGCCGGTCGGCGGAAAAGGCGTGTTTCCGCGCATTCAAGGCAAGCTCGGTCACCGCGAGGCCGAGGGGGGTTGCGCTCTTGGCCCCCATGTAAAGCGGCGGGACATCGAGTTCCACCCGCACGGGAACGACGTGCGCTTCGCTGAACACCCCGTGGGCGACATCCGAGAGGTAGGAGCCGAGCTGCACCACGGACGTCGCCTCCAGCTCATCGAGACGCTCGTGCAACACCCGGAGCGCCCGTATCTGATGGTACAGCTCCTCCATGCTGTAGCCTGCGGGCAATTCCTGTGCGGTAAAATCGACGAGGGACTGCACCAGGGTGAGGGTATTCTTGATACGGTGGTTGACCTCCGCTACGCGGAGCCGTGAGAGCTCCGCCTCCCGCAGGAGCCGCCGACGCTCGGCCACCACCGCCGTGACCTCCAGGGCCAGGACCAGGCACGCATCCGGCCTGCCCCGCCAATCGACCCGGCGAGCGGAAACCGCGTACCACCGCCCGCTGCGCGCGTCCTTCAGAAGGGCGTCCTCATCGATCAAATCGGGGGAGGCCGTTCCTTGCCTGAAGGGGGCAAGCCGGCAGCTGTCGCAATCTTGTTGTGTCACCGAGGGAAACACTTCCGGGAAAGCGCGGCCGACCAGCGGGCCGAAATGCTCTTCCGCGGCGTCGTTTGCAAACTTGACGGTACGGGTGTCGCGCTCCACCACGCAGACGAAGGCGTCAAGCTCTTCTACGAGCGTAGCCAGACTTTCGTAGCTCTCTGCGGTCTTCGCTTCGAAGCGGTGCCGGCGGAGGGTCTGCTCGATGGTGGCGCGAAGGGCCTGAAAATCGCCCTCGGCCTTGAAAACGCAGCCGTAGGCATCCACCTCCCAAGTCGGAGCTACGGTGTCTTCGTCGGCGTGCCCGGTGTAGAAAACCACAGGCAACCCGAACTCCGAGCCGATGCGCCGACCGGCTTCGGCTCCGCTCATGTGCCCGTTGCCGAGGTCGAGGTCCATGAGGACGAGGTCATAGTGCGGCTCCCGCGCGAGGAGCTCGAGCCCTTCCTCCGCCGAAAGGGCGTACTCGGCGCCGTAGCCGTGGTGGACGAGCTTGGTGCAGAGATTCTCCGCGACGAGGGCTTCGTCCTCTATGTACAGTACCTGTGCTCGTGCTCCCACGTCCTGCGCTCCCGGTTTCTCTTCGGTTCTTCAACGTGTCGCGATAGATGTTATTAGAGCTAAAAGCGTTTTTTGTACACGTCTTCGGCATGGTATCACGGAACCTGAGCCGACGCAAACGTTTTTCGAAGGGGCTTTTTCGGTAGCGAAGTAGACTTGCCCTGTGGTAGTTTGTACTCGAGGAAGGGCGATGATGAGGGCACGGAGCGAGCACGGCGGCCGCCGCAGACGGCGCCATGCCTACGCCGCCGGGTGGGCGGCCGTGGCGGTGAACATGGTCCTGTTCGGCGCGAAGTACTGGGCCGGTCTTACCGCAGGCTCGCTTGCCATCGTGGCCGACGCCTGGCACACCCTCTCGGACTCCGTGACCTCAGTGATCGTTCTTGCCGGAACGGCCTTCGGAGCACGGCCCGCCGACAGAGAACACCCCTTCGGCCATGAACGGGCCGAGGTCATCGCCTCTCTCATAATCGGTGTCCTTCTGGCGCTTCTCGGGGTGAACTTCGCCGTCGAAGCCGTCGGTCGGCTCCGGGACGGCACGGCGGCGTCCTACGGCCTCGTGGCGGTGGTGATTACCGTCGCCTCCATCCTGGCAAAGGAGGCGATGGCGCAGTATGCCTTCCATGCCCACCGGGCGTCCGGCAACCCGTCACTCCGTGCCGACGGCTGGCATCATCGCAGTGATGCCCTGTCCTCGGTCCTGATACTCGTCGGTATCCTCGTGGGCAGACAGCTGTGGTGGGTGGACGGGGTGCTCGCCGTCCTCATTGCCGGGTTGTTGCTCTACGCCGCCGGAGAGGTCCTATGGAAGGCGGTAAGCACGCTTCTCGGCGAGCGTCCCTCCGAAAAGCTCGAAGCGCAGATCGAGCGCATCGCTGCCGACGTCATAGGCGCCTCCGCTAAGACCCACCACGTACACGTCCATGCCTACGGGTCGGTTGTGGAAGCGTCCTTCCACATAATGCTTCCCGGCGATATGAGCCTGCGCGAGGGGCACGCGGTGGCCTCCAAAATTGAGGAGCGGGTGCGCGGGGAGCTTGGCGTGGAGGCTACGGTTCACGTCGAGCCCCGAGGTGAGGCCGACGGCGAGAGTCATCATCGCACCTGAGCCCTCACTCCTCGAGCACGATGTACGCGTCCTCCACGCCGAGGCGTCGCAGGTGGTTCCGCACATCCTCCACCATCTCTTCGGGACCGCACACGTAGAAGAATCTTCCCGTTTCGCCGGTGTAGCGACGGAGCCGCCGTGTGCCGATGAGGCTCGGCTCGTAATTCGGTCGCGGTTCGTGGGTGAGGTGGTATATCACGTTTTCCCCGAGCATGCGGTCGAGCTCGTCCTTCAGGATGATGTCGGCCTCCGTTCGGTTGGAGTACAAGAGCACGTTGTCCTCAAGGCCCCCGTTGCGAAATAGATGCCGGAAGATGGCGATGAACGGCGTAATGCCCGAGCCCCCGGCAATGAAGCATCCCGGGCCACGGTACCGGATGGTGCCGAAGGGGTCGCTAAGGACCACGCGATCACCGGAATCGAGCTGAGATATCCGGCTGGTCACCCCTTCGTGTGCCGGATAGACCTTCACGATGAACTCCAGGTGCGACGTCTCGGGCAGGGATGTAAAGCTGAAGGGTCGGTATTCCTCCCGCCACGCCGGCTTCTCTATCGCAATCTCCGTAGCCTGTCCGGGCTCGAATCGGTAGTTTCGGGGTTTTTCCAGAACCAATCGTCGGGTGTCGTGAGTGACATTCTCGAGAGCAATCACGCGGACCGAGTATTCCATGCCCATATACAGTATATCGGAACTGTTCGCAAATAGGCGAGTGGTGAGATTGTAAGGGAAGGGATATGCGGCTATGATGCCGCCGGAGATTGCCGTGAACGGAACCCCGGAGCGAATGAGACGCAGATTCCGCACAACCTTCCGCCGCGCGTCGGGACGGACCGTTTTGGCGGGCGTGCTGGCCGCCGGACTTCTGTTTGCGGGCCACGCGGTGAGTGCGGAAGAGGCCTCGTGGGGCTTTGTGCCCATCCCGATTATCGGCTATTCCCCGGACACCGGGGTCCTGCTCGGGGGATCAGGTTTCCTTTACTGGGAGCCCGAGACCAACGCGGAGAGCAACGACAACAACACGGTCTCCCTTGCGCTCATGTACGGGACGCGGGGGATGTATGCGGCACCGCTCAATGTCTCCTTCAACCTGGCCGATGGGGCCTGGAAGCCCGACTTCGACGTGTACCTCGGGCGTTCTCCGGAGGATTTTTTCGGAATCGGGCCGGAAACCGGAGAAGGCGACGGGGAAGTATACCGGCAGCTCTTATTCGATGCGGAGGTATCCGTTCTCCGCCGGCTCCGCCGCGGTGTGTACCTCGGACCGGTGGTCCGGGGGTTCTTCCTCGATGTTGATGAGGTCGAAGAGGGCGGGCTTCTCGACGAAAAGGGGCCCACCGGAGTCGAGGGAATAGAGACCCTCGGTGGGGGCGCGCGGCTCGTGCTCGATACGCGGGAACCCCAGCTCTACCCGTTAACGGGCACGCTGCTGCGGGTGCAGGCGCTCGGGTATCCTTCGGGGCAGGGAACTCACGACGGCTT
Organism: Spirochaetaceae bacterium; assembly: GCA_046540795.1. GTDB lineage: Bacteria > Spirochaetota > Spirochaetia > DSM-27196 > PWMO01 > JAAAOH01. The sequence continues at coordinate 7,524 of JBKHEN010000064.1, forward strand.
TCTCAGCTCCGGCGTCGACTATCGAAGGTATTTCAACCCGGGGGGAGAGCATGTCGTGGCGCTTCAGGGCGTGGTCGACTTGGCGGCAGGGGACGTGCCGTTTCAATCCTTGCCGTCTCTCGGCGGACAGGACGAATTGCGCGGTTATCCCGAAGGACGCTATCGGGACGACGTGGCGGTGCGGGCTCAGGCGGAGTATCGGTTTCCCATCCGGCGGCGGTTCGGCGGGGTGGTATTCGGAGCGGCCGGCCAGGTTGCCCCGGCCGTGGAAGAGCTTACATTCCTCGACCCTGCCGCTTCAGCGGGAATCGGCCTTCGATTTACCCTCGATACCCGGCAGAATCTCAATCTGCGGTTCGACTTGGCCCGCAGTCGTGAAGGCGTGAGCTTTTACGTTGCCTTTCGCGAGGCGTTCTAAGGTCTCAGGCGGGTTCCCGCCTGCTCTACGGCCCGCTTGAGCGTCTCAACGATCTGCTCGACGAAGGCCGTGAAGTCCTCGACACGATTCTTCTCGATGCGGAACCCGATGGCGCCTTCATGTCCGCCGCCGTTCTCGATCCGGAGCTCAGTGAGCACGTCCCGCAGATCGAGATTCTTGTAGCTGAGGCTCCGGCGGACGCGGAACTGAATGAGATCGGAACTCTGCGGGGAGTCGTAGTAAGCGACCATGCTTACGTGGCCGCTTTCCTCGGCCAGCTGGTCGGCCACCCCGCGAGCCACGGATATGACGGTATCGAGGTCGAAATTGCGATGGGCCTCCTCGCTCGCGGTCTCGTCGAGGACTGCATAGCCTACCGGTCCCTCTATCTGTTTGGTTCTCTGGAAAAACTTGTGAAACCGGGACTCGTCGTCGGAGAGGCGCTTCAGCTCGGTGTAGATCTGTTTCATGTTGAAGAAATTCGTTTGCTTCGTCGTCTTCTTCGCCAGCAGGTCGTTGAACATGTTCGAAAACATCTCGTAGAACCGATGTTCCCGATGAGACCGAATGAACTTCCCCATCTGTGTGTCCCCGACCATACCGGTCAGAATAGCCAGTACCATGTTGCGGGAGAACATGTCTTCCACGCCGAAGTCCTCGATCACCTCAGCGCGCCGACTCAGCTTGCAGGCGAGCAATCCGACGAGCTCACAGGTGGACGACGCCTCCGCAACGAGGGAATAGTCCACATCCCCGTTGTACCGTGCGTCGGTCTGCAGATGGTGGTCCAACTCGATCCGCAACACCTCGGGACGCTCGATCAGCCGTCGCATTGTGTCGGTCGCCGCGAGCATGGAGGGCTTTGCGGTATCACAGATGACGACCGTATCGATGTGCTCGAGGGATGCTCCGCATGCACTGTCGATGTCGATCGAGTTGTACTTGCAGATATCGAGGAGATACTGGTAGTGCTCCGGTAAGTCGGGAGACGTACAGATAATCGGCTTTTTCGACAGCTTATTCAGAAGGAGCGAGATCGAAACCATGGAGGAAATGCAGTCATCGTCGGGATTCTCGTGTCCCAGGATTGCAAAACTCTCACGTTGGAGGAACGCGCTCCCGATATTGTCGATGATACGATTCTTCCGCGCTATCGTGGGGATATCTCGTTTACGAACTCCGCTTCGATCCGGTCGATCTGAATCTGGTCTGTTCATACGGACCTCGATACTATTCGCGCCCGGCCACGTGCACTCGATTGCGGCCGGCGGCCTTTGCGGCATACAGCGCTTCGTCGGTACGAGCCGAAAGCGTCTGAAGATCGTTTGCATGCTCGGGAAACGCGGCGACACCCTGGCTGGTAGTGACCCGGACAGTCGTCCCTTCACTATCGCCCGGCACCCTGAGCGCGGCAACCTCCCGTCGGACCTCCTCGCACAGCGCTCGCGCCGTTTCCGCCTCGGTATTCGGAAGAACGAACGTGAACTCGTCACCACCATAGCGCGCCAATACGTCGCTATCCCGGTAAATCGAGCGAAACACCGGCACGACCGCCGAAATCACCGCGTCCCCCACCGATTCTCCGTATTCCTTGTTGATCTCGTTGAAGTGATCCAGATCCAGCATGACCAGGGAGAGGGGCGTGCGCGTGGACTTTGCGCGCTGGAACATCCCCGAAAGAGAGTCGTCGAGGAAGCGACGGTTGAACAGGCCGGTGAACTCATCGGTCACCGTGCGGCGCCTGGCGTTCTCTCCCCAGCGTACCATGTCGCCGAGAAAACTACTGGTGTTCTCGAGGCGTGTACCGGTGATGCGAAGCATCTCGAACATGATGTTGATGGCCGTCTCGGGGGCACGGTGCAGCAGCTCGTGGAAATCCGCCTCCTTGAGGCGATAGAGCTCCGTCCCCGCCTCCCCGCGGCAGGTCGCGGAGCGGGGCTCACGCTCGAAGATGGACATTTCGCCGAAGAAGTCTCCGGGACCGAAACGGGCCACTTCCTGACGGCTCCCGTCGGGGAGCCCGACCGTTGCGGTCACCGAACCACGGCGTACGATAAACAGCTCCTCGCCCTCTTCGCCTTCCCGGAAGAGCTCCGTGCCGTGTGGGGCACTCACCGGCTCCAGATACGCCGCGATCCGATCGAGCTCCTCATCGGTGAGCGTTCCAAAGATAGCAACCCGGTGCAGAAAACTCCGAGCTTCATCGGTTGTCGTACGCGTCATCATGCCCCCAAAGACTACGGCTTGTGGCGAACGGCGTTGCCGCCGCTTTCCCGCGCGGCCATGGCGCGCGCGTGAGCCGCTTCCACGACGGTTTCGGCGGTCTCGTCTCCACCGACAGCCTCCTCCGAGGTGGCCACGCCGATGCTCACGGTCAGCTCGAAGCCGTTCGTGCCGATGATCTCTGCGAGGTCGAGAGAGCTCATTGCCGGCTGAACCGTCCGTGCCCGCTCGATCGCGCGTTCCCTGTCGGTAGCGGGCATCAGCACGGCGAGCTCGTTCCCACGGAAGCGTACCGCGGACTCACCCGGAAGTACGAGTCGCTGCAGGGTTTGTGCCATGAGATTGAGCGTGCGGTCTCCGGCCTCATGCCCGTAGGTGTCGTTCACCTCCTTGAAGTTGTCCGGCTTGATCATCATCGCCGCTACGGGAACGCTCCCGGAATCCTCGCGCAGTAAGCGTGCGATCTCGTCGCTAAGATACGCATCGTTGTACAGGCCGGTCAGCTTGTCCATGTGGATTTGATGCCGCAACTCCTTGACCCACGGCGCGTTCTCCGAGATAAGCCTATTCGTTGAGCGGATCCGTGATGCTACCGTGGCAATCAGTCGATAGAGGACGCGCGCAAAGATGGAGGGATGCTCGTGGATGATGCTCGACAGGGCAAGTCCGCGCCGCGGGAAAAGGAGAATGCGGGTGGGCGTTTCCGCGACCGCCGCCGCAGTGCGCACGTTGCCGCCCATCAGATCGAGCTCACCGAACGATTCTCCGGAGACGAATCGTGCGATGTCGGCACCCTCTTCGTCTTCCCCGCGGATGACGACCGCCCCATGGTCGATTACGCACAGCTCCTGCGCCTCCGACCCGTGCTCGAAGATCTGTTCGTTGTCACAAAACTCGTAGTAGTCACTGTAACCGGCGACGATCTGCATCTCCTCGTCGGAGAGATCGCCGAAGATCGTCGAATTGCGCAACAGCGACACCGTGCGGTCCGACTCACTCATCACGACCACATTATCGTTACGAGTGAAGCCCGTGACAACCGTCTAAGGAGGTGTGCAGGGTCAAAATGAAACTTGACAAATAAAGTAATGCATCTAGAAGCTATACGTGGAGGGAAACACTATGCAGGGGACGCTCACGGAACGGCTCATCTCGGATCACCTGGTGGAGGGAAAGCCCCGGCCCGGCGCGGAGATCGGCCTCGCAATCGACCAGACCCTTACCCAGGACGCCACCGGTACCATGGTGTACCTGGAGTTCGAGTCTCTCGGTATGGATCGGGTTCAGCCGGAGACGGCGGTTAGTTATATCGATCACAACATCATTCAGACCGACTACAAGAACGCCGACGATCATCGATTTCTTCAGTCCGCGGCGGCGAAGTACGGCGTAACCCTCTCACCCGCGGGCAACGGTGTATCGCATCATGTGCACCGGCAGCGGTTCGGCATCCCCGGCAAGACGCTACTCGGCTCGGATAGCCATACGACGACCGGAGGATGCTTGAGCATGCTCGCCATGGGGGCCGGCGGACTGGAAGTTGCCATGGCGATGGCGGGCCGCCCCTATTACATCAATACGCCCGAAGTGTGGGGTATCTATCTCGAGGGAGAGCTCGAGCCCTTTGTCTCGGGGAAGGATGTGATCCTCGAGCTTCTTCGTCGCTACACGGTAAAGGGCGGTGTCGGAACGGTGATGGAGTTCTACGGTCCCGGCGTCTCGAATCTCGATTTCGCCTCCCGCGCGACGATTGCCAACATGGCCGTGGATATCGGTGCAACTGCGGCGGTCTTTCCGTCGGACGAGGTGGCCCGCGAGTTTCTGCGCATGAACGGCCGGGAAGAGGTATGGGAAGAGCGCATTACCCCGCCGGACGCGGAGTTCGAGTACGTTACGGAGCTCGACCTCGCCGGAATCGAGCCGTTGGTCGCCTGTCCTTCCAACCCCGACAACGTGAAGCCCGCCCGGGAGCTTTCCGACGTCCCGGTTCATCAGGTCATCATCGGATCGAGCTGCAACGGAAGCTACCGGGATTTTATGATCGCCGCGCTCATGGTGGACGGTAAGATGCGTCACCCGGAGGTAAGCTTCGAGATCAACACCGGCAGTCGGCAGACCCTGGTGAACCTCATGGTGCATGGGGGCCTGGAGAAGCTCGTGGGTGCCGGGGCGCGTACCCACGAGCCCGGCTGTCTCGGCTGTATCGGTATGGGTCAGGCCCCGGCGTCCGGGACAAATAGCCTGCGCACCTTTCCCCGAAATTTCAAGGGCCGAAGCGGCACCAAGGACGACGCCGTGTACTTGAGCTCTCCGGAGACTGCGGCGGCGTCGGCGATCAACGGTTACATCACCGATCCGCGCACCTTCGGTGAGTGCCCGGTGGTGGAGTATCCTGAGCGGTTCGCCTTTAACGATGCGTGGTTCGTTCCCCCCGCGGAGAATCGGGAGGAGGTGGAGATCGTCCGCGGCCCGAACATCAAGACGTTCCCGGATTTCGAGGCGCTGCCGGAGGAATTGCGGGCTGAGGTCATCCTGCAGGTAGGCGACAATATCAGCACCGACACGATCATGCCCGCGGGAAACCGCGTGTTACCGTATCGCAGCAACATCCCGGCGATTAGCGGATTCGTTTTCGATCAGATCGACGCGGATTTTCCCGAGCGGGCGCGAAGCCGCGGAAACGGCATCGTGGTCGGTGGTCATAACTACGGACAGGGCTCATCCCGTGAGCACGCCGCGCTTGCGCCCCGCTATCTCGGCATCCGGGCCAAAATTGCCAAGAGCTTCGCGCGTATCCATAAGGCGAATCTCATCAACTTCGGGGTTCTCCCGCTGGTGTTCGAGGATCCGGAGGAAGACTACCCGCGCCTTTCCCAGGGTACCGTGGCGGTGTTTCCCGAGCTCCGCGATCGGGTCGCCCGGGGCGACGAGCAGATTCCCCTTCGGGTGGACGGGCGGGAGGTCATGACTCGGCTCGAGGTTTCGCCCCGGCACCGGCGGATGCTCCTTGCCGGCGGTGCGTTGAACCTCGTCAAGCGAGGAGAGTGACCGGCGGTGATCGCCGGCGATCCCCGTGGAGGCTGAGTGACCTCCGGTGTCCCCTGCGACCGCCGCGGCGCTCGCTCAGGTGTCGAGCACGATTCGCGCCCGCCATCCCTCAGCAGTCCGCTTCACCGCAAACTGATGGAAGCTCACCGCTTTTATGTCCGTGCCGAGACGGTGGCGGGCCGGGTCGATCGGCTCCCCGCGAGCGGTGGCGCGAGCCTCGTAGGCGGTCCCCTCTTCGCGCCCCGGCTCACCGCGATCCGTCTCCGAGGAGGGAGCGCGTATCTCCGGTCGGTCGAGGGTGAGGAGCAGCCCCTCGGCGTCCTTGCGGAAGAGGAGCTCATCGAGAAAAGCGAAGAGCAGCTCTTCCGGGTTCTCGGCGCGGATCGTCAGCGGGACCTCGCGGATCGGCCGGAGCTCTCCCGCGTCCTCGATCATGACCTCCAGGGCGCCGCGCCATGCCGAGGCTATGAGTTCCGCCAGGTCGGCGCCCCAGGCTTCGATCGTAGCGTCGCCGCCGGGGCCGTCGTCGGGATACCGGTACCCCATCGGCGCTTACCCCTTGATACTTCCTACCGGCCGCAGTCGCACGACTCGGCGGCTCAAACCGGCGCGCTCCGCCGCCTCGACCACGGCGTCGATGTCCTTATAGGCGGCACCCGCCTCCTCGGCCAGTCCGGACTTGGACTTTGCCCGCACGTGAATGCCGGCTCCGCGCATCCGTGCTTTGATGTCCGCACCGTGAAACCGTCGTTTGGCCGCCCGCCGGCCCATGAGACGCCCGCTGCCGTGTGCGGTGGTGTAAAAGGTGGCCGCTCCGGATTCTACCCCCAAGAGCAGGTAGGAGCCCGTTTCCATACTACCGCCGATGATCACCGGCTGGCCGAGCTCGGCAAACTCCGGGGGGAGACCGGGCATGCCCGGAGCAAACGCGCGGGTAGCGCCCTTTCGATGCACCAGGAGCTCGCGCTCCTTACCGTCCACCGTATGTCGCTCGAGCTTCGCGGTGTTGTGGGTTACGTCGTAGATCTGCTGCAGTCCCAGGTCCTGCGGGGTTCCGTGCAGCACGTCCGAGAAGACCTCCCGGATGCGGTGGAGGATGAGCTGCCGATTCACGAATGCCATGTTCACCGCGCACTGCATGGCGGCAAAATAGGCCTGTCCGTCGGCGGAGCGGAAGGGCGCGCAGGCCAGCTGCTTGTCCGGGACTTCGATGCCGTATTTCGGTTTCAT
>JBKHEN010000065.1:0-14076 GCA_046540795.1 Spirochaetaceae bacterium
GCATAGCTTCGCTTCGCATGGCTTCAGCGCCGGCTCGGAGCGGAAGAGTGCCTATTTTCGAAGCCTTCTGCTCAACGTGGATTGGGAGACCCCCAGCATGCGTGCCGCCACGCTCTGATTTCCTTCCGCACGCTCGAGGGCTTCAGCGACGAGATAGTCCTCCGCCTCCTGCAAGGTCGGAAGTCGACCGCTGAAGGAGATGGGCGGGGACGCCTCTTCCTCCTCATACACCGAGGGATGCGCGGTATCCGTGCTCCCCCCCTCGTGGCCGTCGCGGCCGTCGAGGTAGTCACGGATCCGTTGAATAGAGATGGTACCCGCCGGGCTTGAGCTCACCGCATCGTAGATCATCGCCTGGAGCTCGCGGATGTTGCCGGGGAAATCGTAGCTCGACAGCAGGCCCACGAGGCCCCTGGGTACGGCCGGTACGGGCCGGCCCAAGGCCTCCGCCGACTCCTTTAGGAAATGGTCGAGGAGCACGGGGATGTCTTCCGGCCGTGAGCGCAGCGGCGGGATGTCGATCCGATGACCGATCAACCGGTAGAACAAATCGTTTCTGAAGCCGCCTTCCCGGCGCCGGGCAGCCAAATCGGCATTGGTCGCGGTAATGACGCGCGCCCCCGAGCGTCGCGGCCGGTCCGAGCCGAGGGGATAGTACTCCTGTTCCTGTAACAGCCTCAGTAGCTTGACCTGCGCGCCCGGCTCGAGATCTCCGATCTCGTCGAGAAACAGTGTCCCTCCGGCCGCGCGTTCTATCAATCCGGGGCGAGCCGTTTCCGCCCCGGTAAACGCGCCTTTGACGTGACCGAAAAGCGTATCCGAGAACATGGTCTCGTCCAGCCCCGACACGTTCACGGCAACGAACTCGCCTGACCGGCCGCTCACCCGGTGGACGGCCTGAGCCATGAGCTCTTTACCGGTGCCGCTCTCACCGGTTATGAGCACTACCTTCGGGCTCGGAGCTATCGTCTCCGCGTAGCTCATGAGCTTGCGCATGGTCGGGCTCTTGGTCAGGATCTCCTTGAAGGCATCCGGACGGCTCACGGTGGTTTCCGCTTCGTTTGCCGAAAGCACCTGCACCTCCGTCTGGAGATCCCGGATCCGCAGCGCATGACTCACCGCGTTCACCAGCCGATTCGGATCCACCGGCTTGGTCATATAGTCGAACGCTCCGAGTTTCATGCACTTGACTGCGGTGTCCACGTCGTCGGCGGCCGTAAGCACGACGACGGGAATATCGGGATAGCGTGAGGACATATCGGCGAGGAGATCCTCGCCGCGCAGGTGAGGCATATTCAAGTCGAGGAGCACAACACCCACGTTACGTTCCCGGAGGAGCCGGGGCACTTCCCTGCTGTCCTCGCACATAATGTAATGTGCCAGGTCCCGAGCCTCGAGCACGGTTCTGTAACGCTCCAGCGCCACGTAGTCGTCGTCCACTACGAGAACGGAAGGCCGTGTCGGTGTGTCCGTGCTCATATTCTGCCCCCATTCTTGAAAATCCGCCGACCGCCCCGCAGAGACTCGCCCGCCGGCGGGCACCACGACAGAATAGCTAATCCCGCGGCTCCGTGCAATCTTTGCACAATTTCGTCGGCTTGACGCACTACTTTCGCCCCACTATGTTTATCGACACGAGTGAGGTAAGCCCCTTGAGAATCCGCTATAACGCACCGGTTACACTGACCTTTACACTGACCGCGGTAGCCGTTCTCCTTGCCGACGGTCTCGCCGGCGGAAGACTCGTGGCACAGGCGTTCTCGATCGGCGCAAGCCTCGAGGTTTCGAACCCCCTGCAGTGGCCCCGGCTGTTCACTCATGCTCTCGGACACGCGAACTGGACGCATTTTATGGGCAACTTTGCCTTCATTCTGCTTCTCGGCCCGATTCTGGAGGAAAAATACGGCTCCGGCGGGCTCCTGTTCATGATGGTGCTTACCGCCGGCATCACGGGGTTGATCAATGTACTGTTCATGCCGACCGCCCTCCTCGGTGCAAGCGGCATCGTGTTCATGATGATCCTGCTGGTGTCGTTCACGAACATTCGGGCGGGGGAAATCCCGCTTACGTTCATTCTGGTAGTTATTCTCTTCCTCACCCGTGAGCTGGTGGGTGCCATCGGGGATGACAACATCGCGCAGTTTGCCCATATTGCAGGGGGGATCTGCGGGAGCCTCTTCGGGTTCACCCGCAGTTCCTAGGAGCGTTCCCATGGAAGAAAAACTCCGCGAGCTGGAAGCCCGCTACGAAGAGCTACAACAGCAGATTGCCGACCCGGAGGTTCACAAGCAGCCTGATCGCTATAAGCAACTCATGCAGGAACACGCGCACCTCTCCGAGGTCGTAGCGGCCTACGAGGAATACCGACGCACCCGTGATGCCCTGGCCGAGACAAGGGATCTGGTGGAACAGGAGGGCGATCCCGACATGAAGGCCATGGCCCGGGAGGAGCTCGAGAAGCTCGAGGAACAGGAGCAGACCCTGGAGACGCAGCTGAAGCTCTTACTCGTGCCGCGGGATCCCCTCGACGGCAAGGACACCATCGTTGAAATCCGCGCCGGCACCGGAGGCGACGAGGCATCGCTGTTCGCCACGGACCTCTACAGGATGTATTCCCGGTACGCGGAGAGGAACGGGTGGAAGATCGAAGTGATGGACCAGAGCCCCACGGAGGTGGGAGGCTTCAAGGAGATCATCTTCAGCGTCGCCGGCAAGGGTGTGTACGGCAACCTGAAGTACGAGAGCGGGGTCCATCGAGTGCAGCGGGTTCCCACCACCGAGTCCGGCGGCCGCATTCACACCTCCGCGGTCACCGTTGCGGTCCTGCCGGAAGCCGAGGACACCGACATCCGGATCAGTAACGAGGATCTGCGTATCGACGTGTTTCGCTCATCGGGCCCCGGCGGCCAGAGCGTCAATACGACCGATTCGGCGGTTCGCATCACTCACATTCCCACCGGCACGGTAGTGAGCTGCCAGGACGAGAAGTCCCAGCACAAGAACAAAGCCAAGGCACTACGCGTGCTCAAGGCACGGCTTTACGAAGCTGAGGAACAGCGAAAACACCGGGAGCGGGACTCGGCGCGGAAGAACCAGATCGGCTCCGGGGATCGATCGGAGCGCATCCGCACCTATAACTTTCCGCAAAACAGGGTGACCGACCATCGCATCAATCTCACCCTGTACAAGCTGGACCAGTTCATCCAGGGCGAAATCGACGAGGCCGTCGAAGTACTGAAGCTCGCCGACCGGGAGGAATCCCTGAAAGCCGCCACATAGGCGGCTGCGTAGCCGATATGACCGTACGCGAGGCGCTTCGCCGGGGCACCGACCGTCTAGGGCACGACGGAGCGGAGACTCCATATCTGGACACGACCCTTCTGTTGGCCCACTGTATGGGAACGAGCAAAGAACACCTCTTTGCCGAATTACTCACCGAGCTTCCGGCATCCGTGCTATCGAATTTCCACAGCGCCCTGGATAAGCGGCGGCAGGGCACGCCCGTCTCCTATATCCGTCGCCGCAAGGAGTTCTACGGACGAGAGTTCTACGTGGATGAACGGGTGCTTGTGCCGCGCCCGGATACTGAGACCGTCGTCGAAACGGCCCTCGGCGTTCTCGACGAGATGTCCGGTGAGCCCGCCGCACGCGTTTTGGACTGCGGCACCGGCTCCGGCTGCATCGCTATCACCCTGGCCGCCGAGCGCCCCCGGCTCGAGGTTGCGGCAAGCGACATCTCCCGCGGCGCGGAGGAGGTCTTCCGTCTCAACGCACAGCGGATCCTCGGCCGCGTGCCCGCGTTCTACCGTTCGAATCTCCTTCAGTCGGTTCCCGGCAGTTTCCATCTCATCGTATCGAATCCGCCGTATCTGAGGACGGCAGAAGTCAGGGCAATGCAACGGGAGCGAAATTGGCCCGAGCCGGCCGAATCCCTCGACGGCGGCGCCGACGGGCTCGAGCTGGTTCGGCCTCTGGTTTTTCAGGCCCTTCATTCACTACAATCAAATGGTTATCTTGTACTCGAGGTTGCAGACGACCAGAACGGTCGTGTTTGCAAGCTCATGGAGGAAGCCGGCTATACGGAAGTCGGCGCGAGGACGGATCTCGCCGGGCGACGGCGCGTCGTCGTCGGCAGACGCGGGTGAACCATGGTGGACGGTATCAAAGCGTTCGAGAACAAGCTGGGAAACTACACGGAAGACGAGCGCAAGCAGATCCTTGCCGCCGCCCGTACCTCGAAGAGCCTCCATGAGGGGCAGCTGCGGGATTCGGGAGAGCCGTACTTCATACACCCGCTGCAGGTCGCCGAAATCCTCTTGGAGCTGAATCTCGACGCGGCGACGATTACCGCGGCGCTCCTCCACGATGCCCTCGAGGACACGCGCATGACGCGACAGGACCTGCGGCGCGAGTTCGGTCGTGACGTGGAAGCGCTGGTCAACGGCGTAACCAAGATCGCTACGGTGAAGGCCCAGAACAGAAACGTCCAGGAGACCGAGACCATCCGCAAGATGCTGCTTGCCATGGTCAAGGACATCAGGGTCATCCTGATCAAGCTTGCCGACAAGCTGCACAACATGCGCACCCTCGAGCACAAGAACGAGAAGCGCAGGCGGGAGATCGCGCAGGAAACCCTGGACATCTACGCGCCCCTGGCGGGCCGCCTGGGTATCTCCTCGTTGAAGGACGAGCTCGAGGACCAGGCGTTGAAGAACCTGAATCGTGAGACCTACGACCAGATAAAGTCCTTCGTCAGACAGAAGAAGCGGAATCGGGCCGAATACCTCACGCGCGTGAAGAACGCCATATACAAAAAGGCCGCGGAGGCGGGCCTCCGAGTGGAAGTGGAGGCGCGGGCAAAGCACTTCTATTCCATCTACGAGAAAATGAAGCGACGGAACAAGTCGCTGGACGAGATCTACGACACCCTGGGTATCCGGATATTGGCGGAAGACGAGACCGCTTGCTACACGATACTGGGGCTCGTGCACAGGTTGTGGCCGCCCATCGAGGGACGATTCAAGGACTACATTGCTATGCCCAAGGCCAACCGCTATCAGAGCCTCCATACCACGGTCTTGTCCTTCGGCGGGCGAATGCTGGAGATCCAGATCCGCACCTATGAGATGCATCGCACCGCGGAGTACGGCGTGGCCGCTCACTGGCTATACAAGCAGAGCCGGCGGGGCAAACAGAGCAACGGACATGATCTCGCCATCATCAACCGGGTTAAAGACCTCGACGGGCGCCGCATCACCTCCGCAGAGTTCCTCGAGGAGATCAAGCGGGAGATTCTCAAAGACTGCATATACGTATTCACCCCCAAGGGCGACGCAATCCAGCTGCCGAAGGGGTCGACGCCGATCGATTTTGCCTACCACATTCATACGGAGGTGGGGAATCATACCGCGGGAGCCAAGGCGGACGGCTCCATCATCCCTCTGAAGGCGGAGCTCAAGAACACGCAGGTCATCGAGATCATGACTTCGCCCAACGCCCACCCGAAGCTCAACTGGCTTCGCTACGCCCATACCAGCCGGGCTCGATCAAAGATCCGCCACTGGCTCAACAAGCACGACGAGAACCTCATCATCGACCGAAGCATCGTTGCCCGGAGAAAACAGGAGGAGCAAGCTCCGCAAAAGCCCGAGGAGCAGGAGAAGAAACCCGAAGGAGACAACAAGATCTTCGACCGCCGCAAGGTGGGCATACGCATCGGCAACGACCGCAACTTCATGATCCGCTTTGCCGGTTGCTGCAATCCCACCACCGGTGACGACATCGTGGGCTACGTCTCCCGGGGCCGGGGTATCATCGTCCACAAGCGCAATTGCCCCAACCTCAAGCTCATCCCGGACTACGAAGAACGCGCCATCGACGTCGAATGGGAAACAGTCTCCCCGAGAGCAACCCGCAGGTTCAAGGTCACCGCGCGAAAGACCTCGGATCTCTTCAGCGAGATCGAGGGTGCGGTGCGAAAGCTCAACGGTCATTTGATCGAGGGCCGCGTGGAGGAAAACGACGCGGGCAACCTCGAGGCCTTCTTCACCATGGAGCTCGATCGACGAGAGCACGTGAAAAAGGTGATGAAGAGCATTCGCACCGTACCGGCGGTTATGAACATCCAGGACGCCGGAACGCAACACGCGCGCTAAGGAGGAGCAGCATGGCTCAGGTTACGCGTAAAGGGACGCCCGTCCATACCACCGGCGAGCTTCCTGCCGTCGGCGAGAAGGCACCCGATTTTGTGCTCACCCGCAACGACTTCACCGACGTAGGGTTGGCCGACTTCGCCGGTCAAATAAAGATCCTCAATATCGTGCCTAGCCTCGATACCGGTGTATGCGCCGCTTCGGCAAAGCGCTTCAACGAGGAAGTCAAAAGGCTCGACAATACCGTCGTGCTCACAGTCAGTGCCGACCTGCCCTATGCACAGAAGCGTTTCTGCGAGGCGGAACAGATAGACAGCGTGATCACCCTTTCACAACTGCGAAACCGCGAGTTCGGCCGACGCTACGGCATACAACAGGCCGACGGCCCGCGGGCGGGCCTCCTGGCCCGAGCGGTGGTCGTCATCGACGAGCAGGACGTCGTTCGTTACACTCAGTTGGTACCGGAGATCGCCCAGGAGCCGGATTACGATGCCGTGCTCGAGGCGGTCTCCCAGCTGTAGAGCCGGCAGCCGGTGCACCGCCGCAGCTCCGGCGGGCCCGCGGTCGGCCGCTTATAACCACTGCGACGGGGGAGACCATGATTGAACGACTCGGGTTGATCGGTTACGGGAACATGGGAGAGGCTATCGCGGCGGGTTTACGCGCCCAGAATCCGGCAGCGGAGCTCGGCGTGATCGACGTCTCACGGGAGCGGCTCCGTGCGGCGGTGGATACCTACGGAGCACGAGAGTTCGCCGACGCCCTGCCGGAGCTGATCGAGTGGAGCGACCTGGTCGTGCTCGCGATCAAGCCGCAGGACTTGGAGCCGATGCTCGGGGAGCTGTCCCGCCACGGCAAGGGGTTGAACCTGATCAGCATTCTCGCGGGCACGCCGCTTTCGCGGTTCACCGAGCGTTTGCCGGCGGCGAACGTTGCGCGTTTCATGCCCAGCCTCGCGGCAAAGGTCGGAAAGGCCGTGGTGGGCGTGTCCTTCGCCGAGGGAGTGGGACGCGAGTTCCGCGAATCCACTCTGGAGGTGGCCCGGACCATCGGGACGCCGCAGGAAATCCCGGAGAAGCTGATGTCCGCGGTGACCGGCGTATCCGGATCGGGCCTTGCGTTCACCTTCAACTTCATCCACGCCTTGGCGCTTGGCGCAACCCGCTCAGGGATGCCGTACCCCCAGGCCCTCACCGCGACTCTCGACGTGTTGGACGGTGCCACCGCGCTTCTCCGCGAGACGCGGGAGCATCCTATCGCCCTCGCGAGCAGGGTCGCCTCGCCCGCCGGAACGACGATCGAGGGGCTCACGGCGCTGGAGGAAGGCGGCTTCTCGGCTGCGGTGATCGACGCGGTATCGCGGGCGGCGGCCCGGGCCGCTGAGCTCGAAGGCTGAACCGGGCTGAACCAGGCTGCATGGGCTCGGCGTCCGCCGGGCATGTTGAAAATTGCCCCGGCTGCGGCTATCATTGCCGCATGCTCGATCCCAAGTTTATTCGCGACAACCTCGAGGCTGTACAGGAAAATCTGCGCACACGTAACGTGGATGCGGACGCGGCGTTGGTGGCCCGTTTGTATGATGAGCGCAACACCTCCATCGGCGAGCTCGATGCTCTTCGGGCCGCTCGCAATGAAAACGCGCGCCGTATGAAGGGCAAGCTCGACGGAGAGGAGCGTGCCGCACTCATCGAGGAGGGTAAGCGCCTGAAGGCGCAGATCCCGGAGATGGAACAAAAGGTACGCGACATCGAGTCCGCCCTGTTCGAGGAGGCGGAGCGCATTCCGAACATGTCCCATCCGGATGCGCCGGTGGGTAGCGATGAGTCAGATAACGCCGAGCTGAAGCGTGTCGGATCACCGAAGGAGTTCTCCTTTGAGCCGCGGGATCACGTGGCTCTCGGCGCGGAGCTCGACCTCATCGATTTCGAGACCGCGACGAAGGTCTCGGGTACCAAGTTTTACTACCTCAAGAACGAAGCGGTGTTCCTAGAGCTCGCCCTATCGCGCTATGCCATGGACGTTCTGGTGCGACACGGGTTCACCCCGACGATAACGCCGGACATTGCCCGAGAGGAGATTGCTTCGGGGATCGGGTTCAACCCCCGCGGACCGGAGAGCAATATCTACACCCTCGAAGGTGAGGGAACCTGTCTGGTCGGTACCGCGGAGATCACCCTCGGCGGTTACCACGCAGATTCGATCCTGGAGGCGGAAGACCTGCCCATCCGACTCGCGGGATTCTCCCATTGCTTCCGTCGTGAGGCGGGTGCTGCGGGGCAGTTTTCCAAAGGCCTCTATCGCGTGCATCAGTTCAGCAAGGTCGAGATGTTTGTCTACTGTCGCCCCGAAGAATCGGAGAAGATGCACGAGCAGCTCCTGGCAATCGAGGAGGAGATCTTCACGGGGCTGGAGGTTCCGTATCGGGTCGTCGACACCTGCACCGGAGACCTCGGCGGTCCCGCGTACCGCAAGTACGATATCGAAGCATGGATGCCCGGCCGCGGCGAGAACGGCGACTGGGGCGAGGTGACGAGCGCGTCGAATTGCACGGACTACCAGGCCCGGCGTCTGGGGGTTCGATTTCGGGATGGCAGCGGCCGGCGGCTCGTGCACATGCTCAACGGCACCGCCATTGCCGTCTCCAGGGCCATCATCGCGCTCCTGGAAAACCATCAGCAGGCCGACGGTAGCATCCGGATTCCGGCGGCGCTGCAGCCGTACTTCGGCGCGGACAGGATACCGGCGCGCAACGAAAGGCGTAGCACGGCCGGCTGAGGCACGCACCCATGGATGTCGGGCGATTTTTCGGCGGGACGAGCACCGTGATCATTGCCGAGATCGGCACGTCCCACGGCGGTGAACTCGCCCACGCCCGAGAGCTTGTCGACGCCGCCGCGGAAGCCGGCGCCGACTGCGTGAAGACCCAGATCGTCTACGCCGACGAAATCGTGCACCCCTTCACGGGACGGGTCAGTCTCCCCGGGGGAGAGATCCCGCTGTATGAGCGTTTTCGCGAGCTCGAGGTCTCACCGGCGTTTTTCGCGGCCCTCGCCGAGCACTGCGGCCGGCGGGGGGTGACGTTTCTCGCAAGCGTCTTCGGCCGGCGCAGTCTCGAGGTCCTCGGCAGGCTGCGGGGACTCGGCGTAGACGCGGTGAAAATTGCCTCCCCCGAGCTCAACCATCTGCCCCTCCTCCACGCAGTAGCCGAAACCGGGCTCGAGATCGTCCTCTCCACCGGCGTTGCAACGCTTTCCGACATCGAGCGCGCAGTCGACGCCTGCGGCGATGCCTGCGGTATGCTGCATTGCGTGACCGCCTACCCGGCACCGGAGGAAGAATACAACCTGCGTGTCGTTCCGGCGCTGAGGCAGATCTTCGGCGTCGGGGTCGGCGTGTCCGACCACTCTACCGACCCCGTGCTTGTGCCCGCAGCGGCGGTCTCTCTTGACGCCGATGTCATCGAGAAACATCTGACGCTTTCCCGGGAAGGCAACGGCCTCGACGACAGGGTCGCACTCGAGCCGGCGGCGTTTTCCGACATGGTGCGTGCGGTACGGCGGGCCGAGCGTCAGGGGCCCGAGCACACGCTCGGGGAGCTCCGGGAGCGCTACGGCGCGTCTCGGCTGGAAAAGGTGCTCGGCGACGGCGTCAAACGCCTTGCTCCCTCGGAGAAAGCGAATTACGGGCGTTCCAACCGCTCGATCCTGGCGACGGCGGATATTCCCGAAGGCGAGCCCATCGACACCCACAACGCTGCAATTCTTCGCAGCGAGCACAACCTGACTCCGGGCCTGTCCCCGTCTTTGTGGGAACGGATCCGCGGAGCTCGGGCCGTACGACCGATTGAAAACGGCACCGGCGTTCGCTTCGACCATCTGCTCACCCGCTGAGCCGCCGGGGCCTTCTACTCCCGTGCCATGAACTTCCGCAGCACGGTGTGAAGGATGCCGCCGTTGCGGTAGTATTCGACCTCTACGGGGCTGTCTATGCGACACCGGGCACGGAACGACAGGGTTTCTCCACCCGAAGGCTTGCGCGCGGTGACTTCGACTTCCTGCCCCGGGACGAGATCATCGTCAAGGCGAATCGAGAAGATCTCCGAGCCCTCCAGGCCGAGGGCCTCTGCGGTCTCCCCTTTTCTGAACTCCAGCGGCAGAATGCCCATGCCGACAAGGTTGCTGCGGTGGATCCGCTCGAAGGACTCCGCGATGACGGCCCTGATCCCGAGCAGATAAGGGCCTTTGGCCGCCCAGTCCCGGCTCGAGCCCATACCGTAGTCCTTGCCTCCCAGCACGACGGTCGGGGTTTCCTGCTCACGGTAGCGCATTGCCGCCTCGTAGATGTCGGTGACTTCACCCGTCGGCAGGTAGGTGGTGGCACTGCCTTCCGTACCAGGGGCGAGGAGATTGCGGAACCGAATGTTGGCAAATGTCCCGCGCACCATGACCTCGTGATTGCCGCGCCTGCTTCCGTAGGAGTTGAAGTCCTTCCGCTCGATGCCCCGGGAGATCAGGTAGCGGCCGGCAGGGCTGTCCGCGTCGATCGCCCCGGCAGGGCTGATGTGATCGGTGGTGGTGGAATCACCTGCCCACACCAGCACTCGGGCATCCTCGATCGAGCTGATGGGCTCCGGCTGCGCGTTCATATCCGTAAAAAAGGCGGGCTCTCGAATGTAGGTGCTATTCTCGTCCCACCGGTAGAGCTCGGAGCCCGAGGTCCGGATGCTGTTCCACTGCTCGTTCGACGTTTCCAGGCCCTCGTAACTGCGCAGGAAGGCCTCACGGTCGAGGGCTTTCTTGACGTAATCGGACAGCTCTTCTTCGCTCGGCCAGAGGTCTGCCAGACGGATCGCGGAGCCGTCCTCCCGATATCCAATAGGCTCACGCGTCAAATCGATCCCGACGTTACCGGCAAGCGCATATGCAACCACCAGCGGGGGTGAGGCGAGGAAATTCGCCTTGGTGTGCGGGTTGATCCGGCCCTCGAAATTGCGGTTCCCGCTGAGCACACCGGCGACCACGAGATTGTGCTCCTCTACGGCTCGGGCAATCGGCTCCGGCAGCGGTCCGCTGTTTCCTATGCACGTGGTGCAGCCGTATCCGACGAGATAGAAGCCCAAGGCCTCGAGATACGACATGAGACCGGTACGCTTTAGGTACTCGGTAACCACCATCGACCCCGGTGCGAAGCTCGTCTTGACATAGGGCTTCGTCCGAAGACCGGCCTCGATCGCTTTCTTCGCCACCAATCCCGCTGCCAGGAGCACGGAGGGGTTACTGGTATTCGTGCAGCTCGTAATGGCCGCAATTGCCACGTCCCCGTGGCGCAGCTCCGTCTGTGTGCCGTCGTCGAGCGTCACCACAGCGACCTTTTCCCGTTCCTCCGTCGCCACTTCGAACCCACGCCCGGATACCGGCGTCTCGAGACTCTTTCGCCACGTCCCCGGGACATCGGCTAAGGATATGCGATCCTGCGGACGCTTGGGTCCCGCTATGCTCGCCTCTACGGTAGAGAGGTCGAGCTCGAGCGCGTCTTCGTACTCGGGGTCCGGGGTTTCATCGGTACGAAAGAGGTGTTGCTCCTTGGCATAGGCCTCCACACGCTCTATGAGCTCGACCGGCCGCCCCGTCGCATAGAGATAGTCCAGGGTCTGCCGGTCGATGGGGAAATAACCGACGGTGGCGCCGTATTCCGGCGCCATATTCGATATGGTGGCCCGGTCGGGAACGGTCATGCCCGACAGCCCGGGCCCGAAGAACTCCACGAACTTCCCCACCACGCCGTAGCGGCGGAGCATTTCGGTAACGGTGAGGACCAGGTCCGTGGCGGTAATGCCGGCGCCCAGGCGGCCGGTGAGCTTCACGCCCACAACCGGCGGCGCCAGCATGAACACCGGCTGTCCGAGCATGGCCGCCTCCGCCTCGATGCCGCCGACCCCCCAGCCGAGAATGCCGAGGCCGTTTATCATCGGCGTGTGTGAGTCCGTGCCGACCAGTGAGTCGAAGTACGCCAGCCGGCGCCGTTCACCACCGGTTCCGGAGGTCTCCTGCGCCGCCGCGCGCACCACTTGCCCTAAGTATTCCAGATTGACTTGGTGACAGATACCGCTTGCCGGTGGTACCACCTGAAAGTTTTCGAACGCTTGCTCTCCCCATCGCAGGAACTCGTAGCGCTCGCGATTGCGCCGAAACTCCATTTCGGAGTTGAGCTGTATGGCATCCCGACGGTTGAAGAAATCGACTTGGATCGAGTGATCGATGACCAGATTCACCGCGAGCTCCGGGTTGATGAGGGCGGGATCTCCGCCGAATCGTGCCATCGCGTTTCGCATTGCGGCGAGATCGACGACACAGGGGACTCCGGTGAAGTCCTGCAAGAGCACGCGAGCAGGCTTGAACGGCAGCTCCGTGTTTCCCGGCGACCGAGGGTTGTAGCGAGCGAGCTTATCGATATGATCGGCAGTGACCTCACGGCCGTTTTCGTTTCGCAACACCGCTTCGAGGAGCACGCGTATCGAAAACGGCATCCGATGAATACCCGGATAGCCCGCATCGGCAAGCTTCGAAAGACTAAAGAAATCGAACGTTTCTCTCTTGCTGAAAAACGTCGCTCGGGTGCCAAAAGAATCCGGATGTACAGCCATGGGGTATCTCTCCTCAGGTGCACGCACGTAACGCAGTCGCGCGCGGCCAAAATATTACAAGAACAGTTCCGAACGGGATAATACGACAAGCCGGAGGCCGGTGCCAAGCACCTCGCCCGCGAGGCCGGCTACTTGGCACCGACGGCATACCGCCATAGAATGAGGTTTAACGGTCACCCAAATTACTTCGCACCAAGGGAGATGGACACGAATGATGGAAGAGCTTACCCGACAGAACCGCAGCTATCGACGTTTTGACGAGACGCGCTCCCTCACCCGGGCACACCTGCACAGATGGATCGAGCGGGCACGCTATGCGGCCTCTGCAATGAATGCTCAACCGCTCCGTTACATTCTCTCCGCCGACCCCTCGACCAACGACAGCATCTTCCCGCTTCTGAAGTGGGCCGGATATCTCACCGACTGGGACGGGCCCGCGGAAGGAGAACGCCCTACAGGCTACATCGTGGCCTTATGGGACACGGAGGTAAAGGTGAAACCGGAGTTCGCGTGGTGCGACCTGGGTTTAGCCTCCGAGAATATCCTTCTTTCCGCTACCGAGGAAGGCTTCGGCGGTTGCATCATCGCTTCGGTAGATTTCGCGGCGCTGCGCGAGGCCCTTTCGTTCGCCGAGCGTTACGAGCCGCTTGCGGTGATCGCCCTCGGAGCACCTGCCGAAACGGCCGTGGTAGTCGACCTGCCTGCCGACGGGAGCATCAAGTACTACCGCGACGAGTCGGGGACGCACTACGTACCCAAGCGAGCCACCGAGGATCTCGTCATCTCACCGCGTCTCGAGCCCGGGCCGGCGCACCGTTCTAGTTTCGAGATAGAGTGAGGCGTGGAACAGTCACCGAAAACGCACGTCCTCCTTGTCGGTGGGAGTCCGCGCGCCGGAGGAAACACCGAGACGCTGTTGAAGGAAACGGCAGCAGGAATCGAAGCGGCCGGGGTCGGGACGACGCTCGTGATGCTGCGCTCCTATACAATCCACTCCTGCGACGGCTGCGAGCGCTGTCGCCGGGATGAGACCTGCACCCGATTCTATGACGGAATGCACCTGCTGTACCCGTTGATCGAAGAGGCACGCGGACTCGTTCTCGGCTCACCCACCTACAACTATAACATTACCCCGGAGATGAAGAGCTTCATCGATCGCTGCTATCCGTACTTCGACTTCTCCGAACAGCGCCCCGGTCCCTACAGGAGCAGGCTCGCGGGTCAGGGCCGGAAGATGGTGAGCCTCGGCGTATGTGAGCAGCAGGATGAGCACGAGATGCG
>JBKHEN010000066.1:0-13920 GCA_046540795.1 Spirochaetaceae bacterium
TCCTTACGGGCCTGTGTGTTCTGTTGCTTCAAAAAACAGGCTTATTGATACTTCATTTTAGGCGGCCGTAATGACCCGTTCCGCGTCCCCGGCAACAACCCGATATGAGAACAGCGGCAGACCCTCGGCGATTCGGTCGAGGAGCCGTCGTACCGCAGCTTCCGCACGGCGCAGCGCTGCGGCGTCTTCGAAGAGGAGATAGAACGCACCTCCACCCCCGGCTCCGCTGAGCTTTCCTCCGACGCTGCCGGCCTCGGTGCCCGCCGCAATCACATCTTCGAGATTGCCGGTGGAGAGCTCGAGCCGGCGCAAATGCTCTTGCGCGCTTTCGGCGAGTGTTCCGAGCCGTTTGGCCGATCGGGAAGTGTCGTTGCCGGCGAGCACGGAGATGGCACGCTCGGCAATTGCACCGAGCTCGGCAAGCGCGCGGCGCGTCTGCGGGTCGCCGGACTGCCGGGCAGCCTTCACGCGGGTGACGAGGTGCTTTGTGTCGCCTCTGCGGGGAACGGCTCCCACGAGGAGAAAGAGATCGGCGTTGTCGAGAGTCTCGGCTCGGGGCAAGCCGTTTCTCTCGAAAGTGAACGCCTGAATCCCGCCGAGGTTGGAGATTCCGGTGTCGATGCCGGAGGGACTCCCGTGGAAGAAGACTTCGAGCTCGTGTGCGAGTTGCCAAATGTCTAAAGGAGTCGGTTCCGCAACGGAGGAAGTGGCGGCAAGCTGCGGCAGCACCGCGCGCGCCAGGGCCGTGCACACCGCGGCTGAAGAGCCGAAGCCCATTCCGGGGGGCACCGTGGTTTCGACGAGAATTTCGCCCCGAAGTCGACGAACGGCATCCGGCGCGGAGCGCCGGGAAAGGACGCTTTCGGCGTGGTCGAGCAGATTCAGGAGAACGGATGCATAGGGTTCGGGGACTTCCGGTGCTCTCCAGGAGCCGCCGTCTGGGCGCAGGTGTAATCGAACTCCGTCCGGGAGAGCGACGCCGACGGCCGGATAGCCGTAAACCGCTGCGTGCTCACCAAACAGCAGTAGTTTTGATGCGCCCCATCCACTCAAAGCCATGTGCAACCCTCCTCGTCGATCCCTGCGGGGCTGGTTCGGATTTCGTCTCCCGGTTCTTCCGGGCTCCCCTCTATGCAGACGACTAGCTCGGCGCCCGCTCCGGCGGCTTTGCAGATACGGCAGTCGCGATCTCTTTGCCATGATCGCCCCCTGACGGTGCCGGGCTGTCCGGTGGCGGCATCTCCCCCACCGGTTCCTGTGCCCTTCCCGCCGGCAGGCACCCCGATTCGTTCTCCTATTCGGCGGCCCAGCTCCTGAAGCTCCAGTGCGAGCTCCCGTGCTCTCTCCCATCGGTTCGTCCGCACGAGGGAGCTCACGAGCTCGTTGCTTCGACGGTGAATCTCCCTGGCCTCCGCATCATGTGTGCCTTTCCACTCCTCATACCGCGCCACTGCGTCCGGGGTGCTCGTGGGCGTGCCTGTCTCCTGGACGGACAGTGCCCGCAGCCACGGTAGCCGAGTCCGACGATACTCCGGTCGCTGTCCGCCGCGAAAGAGACCGATGCCTCCGAAGTAGGACGCGGCAACATCGTAGCCGCTACCTCGCCCGTTCTGTCCCGCCCGGTGAGCTTCCACCGCAAGCGTGAAGCGCTCACGCTCGTCCGTTATCCCCGCCAGGTCGCAGAGGCTTGCGCATACGGCGACGACTGCCGCCGCGCTGGAACCGAATCCACGTTTCGTGCCCGACGGACTCAGGAACGCGGAAGAGTCAACGATGAGCTTTCCTCGGAGCTCCTCGACCTCGACTCCGCGCTCCGTAAGGCGTCCCGCGAGATAATTGCAGGCGCCGGAAAGCACGCCGGAGCCTTCCTGTCGATCATGCGGGCGCCAACGCATGCCGGCTCGGCCGAGTCGTCCCTCTACCGACAGCTGTCGTGCGGGAATGTACTGTAGTTCCACGTGCGGGGCAACCGCGCATGCCAGGCCGAGGCCACCTTCCTCGAGAACCGTGTATTCGCCGAAGAGGAGAAGGTTTCCGGGAACCCGACGACCTCTCATGGGTGTGTCGGCACTCACGGCACTTCCCCCTCGACACCTGCGCGCGACGCGTCGGCGTCGTAGACGGCGCCGGCGCTCGATACACGTGGTCCTTCACCGACCCGCGACACGATGATTTGATCAGACACGGGCGACAGCGCCGCAACGACGGTGTCGGCTTGATCCGCCGTGGTGAGCACTTTTACCTGCGGTCCCGCGTCCATCGTTTCGAAGGCGGCGACGCCGTCGGCGCGAAGCTCCTCGCAGGCGCGCATGGCCCGCAGGCTGCCGGGAACCCAGTAGAGGACGGGGGGGTCTGCGGCGAGCATCGTGGCGAACATGCGCAGGTAGCTCAGCTGCATGGCGTGACCGAGTCGCTCGATATCTCGCGCACTGAGGGCTTCATGCGCTTCGGTAAAGATGCTCTCGGAGTCGGCGATCCACGCGGAGAAATACGGCGATGTCCGGCGTACCCGCTCCATCGCTTCTCGGGACGAAAGGGCTTTCGGTGTCGCTCTGAGCACAACGACGATGACGCGCAGCGACGGCCAGTGCTCGGCGGGGTAGAGCCGGCGTGCCTCGGTTCCACCCGCCGGCAGCACCGTGAATCCCCCGTAGACCGCGCGGGCCGCCGAGCCCGAGCCGAGGCGCGCGATCCGCGAAAGCTTCCAGCGAGGGAGCCCGCTGCCGAGCAGTGCATCGACCGCGCACACGAGCGCGGCAACCCCGGAGGAGGAGCTTGCCAAACCGGCACCGGTGGGGAAATTGTTCCTGCTCTCGATGAGAAACCGAGCGGTGCTGCCGGTCTCGCTGCGAAGAGCCTCGAAAACCGGTGCAAAACGAGCTTCCTCCTGGGGGGATCCGTCGACGAGTACCGTATCGTCCCCGTCGGTCCGCGAGGCCCGCGTGACCGTGGCCGGCTCCAACAGGGTGATCGCCAAGCTCGATGTTGCCGGGAGATTCGTGCCGCCCTGCGCCTTTCCCCAGTATTTCGTGAGTGCGAGGCTCGGGGAGGCCGTGCACAGGACCGAATCGTCGTTCGGGCTCATGTGCTTCCGCCCCCTTGCTCTTTCCGGACACGGTTCTCGTTGTGGTTTTCAGGCGGCGGTTTGCGGTCGAGCTCCCTCATCAGCGCCCTCGCCGCCTCCTCGCTCAAATCGCCGTGCTCCCACAGCAACCGGCCGATCTCTCTCATCTGCGCCCCGCGCGCCCCGGCCTTGTAGGCGACCCGGGCAGCATGCAGGCGCATGTGCCCGCGTTGGATGCCCTCGCTCACGAGCGCGTGTATTGCCGCGAGGTTCTGTGCAAGGCCGACTGCCGCGGCGACTCGGGAGAGCTGCGAACCACCGGGATCACCGAGTAGAGCAAGGGAGCGACGTGCATAGGGATGAAACCCGACCGCACCGCCGACGGTGGCGAGGATCAGGGGGAGCTCCAGATGTCCGCGGAGCTCCTCTCCACGGACGGTGAAGGACGAGAGAGCGCGGTATGTGCCGGAGCGCGCCGCCCAGGCGTGCGCGGCGGCCTCGAGCCCACGGGTATCATTTGCGGTTGCGAGGGCCACGGCGGTGATGCCGTTCATGACCCCCTTGTTGTGGGTGATCGCACGTCCTGTGTCGGCGTCGGCCACCTCCGAGGCGGTGGCTATGCGGTCCGCCACCTCAGGGCCCGAAAGCCCGCCGCGAGCGAGCCGAGCGACGGGGAGGGTAAATGATGCTCGTACCCGCCGCTGCTGCGCGGCGTTTGTGAGCACCCCCATGATCGGCGTTCCCCCGCAGCGTCGGGTTATCTCGTGCTGGACATCCTCCGCTACGGTGTTGAGCAGATTGGCGCCCATTGCGTCTCGTACGTCCACATCTATCTCTACCTTCATCACGCCGGCCTCGCGGATTTGCTCCGTTCGGAGCGCCCGGAAGCCGCCGCCGCGGGTCTCCATGCGCTCGAGGGCGCCGCGGGCTACGGCCTCGAGGCGGGGCGTCTCGGCTTCGAGGGCGTCCGAGAGCTCGTCCATTGTGGACTCCGGCCGTTGGAAAATCTGTGCCGTCATGACCGGCGGATCCGCCTCAGTGGAGATGCCCCCGGCGCGGGCGGTGATCCGTGCCGCGTAGGTAGCGGCGGCAACGACCGAGGGCTCCTCGGTGGCCATAGGTACGTCATAACGCTCCCCGTCTATGAGAAAGCCCGTGGCAACGCCGAGGGGAATCGGCATAACACCGACGGCGGATTCCACCATGACGTCGGCCAGATCGAGGAGCGAAGCATCGTCCTCGAACTCCTCCTCGTGGAGGCCGAGGGCGCGGGACAGAGCGGCGTGCCGCTCCCGCACATCCAGCTTTCTGAAGTTTTGAGGCAGGAGGGATCGACTCATCATGAGTCTTCCCCGAGGGCGCGTACCAGGGTATCGAAACGCTGCGAACGGAGGAGGACGCGCCCTCGCAATTCTTCGAGGGTATGAGAGGCGGTGAGGACCATTGCGGTCTCGATCGTCTTGTGCAGCCGCTCACAGAGAGCCAGGGCTCCGTCGACGCCGTCGGTTACGACGGCACGGATGAAAGGCAGAGCAAGGCCGCAGAGTTCGGCGCCGAGAGCCACCGCTTTGGCAACATCCATACCGCTTCGCAGCCCGCCGGAGGCGATGATACGTCCGCCGCGATGGCCGACGGCGGCAAGGAGGGCTGCGGTGGGAGTGCCCCAGGAGGCGAACTCGCCGGCGGACTCGCAGAGGGAGCCCTCGAGGCGATAGGACTCCACGCTGACCCAGTTCGTGCCACCGGAGCCCGCCAGGTCGACGTAGGCGACACCGAGGTCCAGCAGTCGCCTTACTTCGACGGGGTGTATGCCGAATCCGGTTTCCTTCACGATTACCGGCTTCGGCGAGACTTCACAGAAGCGGCCGATACTCTCCATGATGCCCCGGAAATCTCGATCGCCTCCCGGTTGAAACAACTCCTGCCCCGGGTTGAGGTGAACGGCCAGAGCATCGACTTCGAGGCGTTTGAGCATTTCGATGATGTCTTCGTGCGGCAGATCACGGATCTGTACACCGCCGAGATTGGCGAAGACAGGGACATCCGGCGCAAAGCGCTTGAGACGGAAGTGCTCGAGGACCTCCGGCTTGCGGAAGAGTATTCTGATGGATCCCATCCCCACGGGAATTCCGGCCTGCTGCGCGGCGGTAGCCAGGTTCTTGTTGGCCATGTAGCCTTCGTCCGAGCCGCCGGTCATCGAGGATATGAGGACCGGCATGCTCACCCGCCGATCGAGGAAATCCACACCGGTATCGACTTCGTCGGTGGAAAGCTCCGGAAGAGCCCGATGCGGGAATGCGAGCTCTTCGAAGCCGGCGGAGCCGCTTTCCACCGAGTATCGCTCGGCGTCGACACAGATGGACAGGTGTCGCGCCTTGCGCTCCCCGATAGTCTCCGAAGCTGTCCCCGATTCAGGCTTGGGTGTACACACGGTATCCGTCTTCGCGAATGTTCTCGAGATAGAACCGCCCGGCGGGAATGCTCTCCCCGGCAAGGACCTCTCGGTATTCCTCCGGCGCCAACGGAGCGCGGAGCCAACGCTCGTAGTGCTCGACCGACTCTTCCTCGCCGTCGGTGAGTAGTGCGTCGATGTTCCACCGGGAAATGACGCCCGGTGCGCCGGCGGAGATCCGGCCGGTGAACACGCTCATGGTATTACCCGATCCATAGGAGCCGAGCAGTACCGTCTTGCCGACGATCCCGTCGCCGAGCTCCCGATGCTGTTGTGCCAAAAGATAGGCCAGCGAAAGGTACGCCGAGCCGGAGTAGATGTTGCCGATCTCGCGCGTGGGCGCCAGTGAAGCGATGACCCCCCGTTGCTCGAGGAATGCGTCCGCCTGTTCCTCATGCAAGCCTTTGTGGTGCAAGAGGACCCGTCTGAGAGCCGTGATCGGCATCTTATAAAACGGCACGTGGAGGACGATGTAATCAGCTTCGTCCAGCACCTGCGCGGGTTCCACGCCCCGACGTGCCGCATGGTCGCGAAGGGCGGTTTCGAAGGCCTCATTGTAGCATTGTACCGAATAGCCGCCTTTCACCTTTGCCGTGACCGACCCCAGGGGACGAAAGAAATCGTCCACGTCCCGGGATGCATAACCCGCGGTGCCGAGATCCAGACTGAGCAGCCGAGGATTCCGTTCCACCAGCATGCCCACCGCCCCGGCGCCCTGCGTCACCTCGGCGGTGGACGGCGCGTCGTAGCGTGCGATATCGGAGCTGATCACGATTCCCGACTCACTATCCCTTCCGGCAACGGCAAGAAGGGCCGCAACACTTAGCATCGAAATCGTCCCACCGGCGCAGGCATGTTGTACCTGAAAGGTAGAGATCGTCTCAGGGACGTCCATGCCGGCGTTCTGCAGCACTCCTTCTACGTACGCCGCTACCGGCTTGGAGTGATCCACGGGAGTCTCGGTGCCCACCGTCAGATACCGCAAGCCCTCGCCGGAGCCCCGTGCCCGGAGTATCCCTGCCGCGGCTTCGGCGCTGAGGGTTACATTGTCCTCATAGATTTGGGGATACCGGACGGCCTGTTGCCCGGTGGTTTCGAGGGCACGGCGCAGCCGCCGCTCGAGCTTCGGGACGGATTGTACTCTGTATTCCACGAGCTTCTCGAGAGAGATGCGCGGGCGTGGAACGTATGCGAAAAGATCGCTCAACCCAACCGACGTTTCCTCCATTCAGTTCCCTGCCTTCCATAAACCGATTGTTTGCCGGCGACGATGATCACACATTATCACACGTGCCGTTGTACAATATAAATCACGTACTCGCAAAGGCAAACCACGATCGAGATGCCGGGACCGACCTGCGCTTGATTCCGGAGGCCCGGGCGATGCATCTTCGGCATAGTATGAAAACAGCCGCGCTCCTGTCCGGAGGTGTCGACAGCTCAGTTGCTCTCGCCCGTGCTCTCGAGTCCGGTGCGCAGGGGGTAACCGCGTTCTACCTGAAGGTATGGCTCGAGGACGAGCTCGACGGGCTCGGCACATGCCCGTGGGAGGAAGATCTCGCCTACGCGCGACGCGTCTGCGAGCAACTCGAGGTACCTCTCAAAGTGGTCCCGCTGCAGCTCGAGTACTACGACCGGGTGGTTTCCTATACGCTCTCGGAGCTCCGGGCGGGACGGACGCCGAGCCCCGACATCTTCTGTAATCAGAGGATCAAGTTCGGAGCGTTTTACGAGTATCTCGGGGACGAGTACCAGCGTATTGTAACCGGACATTACGCCCGGACGGAGCGAGGCGCGGCGGAAGTCCTCCTGAAGCGGGGCGTGGACCCGGTGAAGGACCAGACCTACTTCCTCTCTCACCTTACTCAGAGCCGGCTGGCTCGTGCGTGGTTCCCTATCGGGGGAATACGCAAGACGGAGGTGCGCTCTTACGCCCGCCGGCTCGAGCTGCCGAATCAAAACCGCCCGGACAGTCAGGGTATCTGCTTCCTCGGGAAGGTTCGATATCCGGAGTTCATCCGGCACTACCTCGGAGAGCAAGAGGGTCACATCGTAGAACGGGAGAGCGGTCGTCTGCTCGGAACCCATCGGGGCTACTGGTTCTACACCATCGGGCAGCGGCAGGGGCTCGGTCTCGGGGGCGGACCCTGGTACGTAGTGGACAAAGACACCGCAGACAACACGATCTTCGTCTCCCACGCGAATAACGTGGTGCCGACGGCGGCTCGACGCTCTCTGCGACTGGGCCGGCTACACTGGATCGGCACACCGCCCGCACGCGAGCGTCTCTTCATTCGCATACGTCATGGTCCGGAGCTCGTCCCCTGTACCGTGAAGCCCGTGCCTGCCGCGGATGCCGAGGTGCTGGAGGTGGAAATGGAGCGCGCGGACCGAGGCGTCGCGCCCGGACAGTTCGGGGTACTCTACGACGACGAGGTATGCCTGGGCGCCGGGATGATCCTGTGAGGGTGATGGCGCCGGTAAAGGTGCTCGTCCGAGTCGGCATTCCTGAACGGTATCCTGTGGCCTTTCTATGACGTGGTGGCCCCTCGTGAGATTTGATATAGGACGGGTTGCTCATGTATCTTTGTGTCGATACGCAATCGACGGCTGGGTGGTTTTGCGATAATGTCTGAGTACTCTGATGACGCTCTGGTTCTTGCCGCGCTCGATTTCGCCGCGATACGCCATTCACGGCAGCGGCGCAAAGGGGGAAGCCGTGCCCCCTATATTAATCATCCCGTGCGGGTGGCGTATTACGTGGGTGTCCTGGCCGGCATTCGGGATCCGCACGTGATAGCCGCCGCTTTGTTGCACGATACGGTGGAGGATACCGACACCACTCTGGAGGAGTTGGAGCATGAGTTCGGCGCGGACGTTGCCGCCTTAGTGGCCGAGCTTACCGACGACAAGAGCCTGGCCAAGGAGCGGAGGAAGCGGCTGCAGATCGAACATGCATCGGAGGTCTCAGCGGCGGCCGCACAGCTGAAGCTGGCCGACAAGTTGAGCAACGTTGAGGATATTGCAGAGGCCCCGCCCCCGGACTGGAGTGTCGAGCGCCGGCGGGAATATCTGTTATGGACCAGGCGGGTCGTCGACCGGCTACCGCACCGCAATCCCGTGCTGGAGGAGCGCTACCGGCGGGCTCTGAACGGCGCCCTCGATAGCTTAGTCGGTGCCGAAGGAGACGTGCCGTGAGGTACCCCCTCAGTGTGGCCCCGATGATGGACTGGACCGACCGGCACTACCGGTACTTTATGCGGCGCATCACCCGCGAAACGCTGCTGTACACCGAGATGCTCACCACCGGTGCCGTACGGTTCGGTGATAGAGACCATCTGCTGGGTTTCCACGAGGAAGAGCATCCATTGGCCTTACAAATCGGGGGTGATGATCCCGCCGCATGTGCGGAGGCCGTTCGCGTTGCCGAGGACTACGGATACGACGAGTACGATCTCAACGTAGGCTGTCCGAGTGATCGGGTCCGTGAGGGTGCCTTTGGTGCCTGTCTCATGGCCGACCCCGACAGGGTTTCCCGTATCGTCTCGGCGATGAAGCGGACGACGGAGAAGCCGGTAACGGTCAAGCATCGGATCGGCATCGACGGGCGAGAGTCCTACGACCATCTTGCCGCCTTCGTGCGCCGCGTGGCCGAAGGCGGTGCGGACCGGTTCATCGTTCACGCGCGCATTGCCGTGCTCTCGGGGTTGAGCCCGAAGGAAAACCGCAACGTACCCCCTTTGCGCTATGAGGACGTGTATCGGCTGAAGGAGGATTTCCCCGGTCTTAGCATCGAGATAAACGGTCACGTCGATTCCCTCACGGCGGCGCGTCAGCACCTGCAGCGGGTGGACGGGGTAATGATCGGCCGCGCGGCATATGACAATCCCTACCTGCTCGCCGGCGCGGACCGTGAGTTCTATGGCCGCGGCGGGCGCGTTCCGACACGTCGTGAGGTAGCCGAGGCGATGATACCCTACGTGGAACAGGTGGTGGCGAGTGGGCGTTCACCCCGTACGGTGTATCGGCACATGTTGGGGCTGTGCGCCTTTCAACCGGGGGCACGGCGGTTTCGTCAAATACTGAGCGACCCCCGGGCGGACGAGCGCCCGGTGGCACGCACCGTCATGGAAGCCGTCTCGGCCGTAACGGAGAACGGTGTCTCGCACAACGCCGTATTAGAGGCCGGGGTCGGCCGACGAGGCGGCAATGGCTGAGATCCCCGAAACCCTCACCGACGTGCTCGCTCGCCTCGACGCGGGCCGAACCCTCGAGGTGGGCTGCGGCGACGGAGAGTTTACGGAGCAGCTCGTCGAAACCCTCGGCTCCTTCGAGAGCATCGAGGCTGTGGATATTCTCGACGACGTCGTGGAGGAGGCAAGGCGGTACTTCGAGAAGGCACATTCGGGACACCCGGTGACCTTCCGCCGCGCCGACGCGGCCGTTCTGCCGTTCGCTGCCGAATCCTTCGATACCGTGGTGGTCTCGAATACGCTGCACCACTTGCCGGAGCCCGTGCGTGTCATGGAGGAGGTGCTGCGGGTGCTGCGGGCCGGCGGGCGTCTTCTGGTGAATGAGATGGTTGCCGATCCGGGCGATCCTGCCGCCCAGGTCGGCCGGGATCTGCATCATCTGAAGGCGTGGGTCGACAGGACTCAGGGAATTTCTCACTACCCGACCCTTTCGCGGGGCTCGCTGCACACGCTTCTTCGCGCTCTCCGGTTGATGCTTCGCGAACGGTTGGAATACACGCCGCCGGCTCCGGAGCCGGAGGAGCAAGACTTCGAGGCGCAATTCGCGCGGATCGACGATTACGCCGAGCACGCCGCAGGCCATCCGGATTACCCGGCCATCCGCAAGGAAGTCTCGCGGCTGAGGCACCGGGTTCGTGCCGACGGTGCGGCGCCGGCCCCGCAGGTTCTTCTCGTCTTGGAAAAGCGCACCGAATCCTACGCCGGAGCCCGGAGACGTACATGAAACCGCACCGCAATCTGCCGATACGCCGAGCCGGACAACCCGTGGAGCAGGCTAACGGTGCGATGATTCTGCTGCACGGAAAGGGCGCCAGCGCGGACAACCTGGTTGCCCTCTCGGAGTTGCTCGATTGTGACCGCATAGCATACCTCGCGCCCCAGGCCGAGGATGGGGTCTGGTTTCCGCGGGGAGTCACCGACCCCATCGCCCGGAACCAACCGCACGTTTCGGCGTCGCTTGATTTCATAAACGGGGTTGTACAGGCGCTCGGGGAATACGGCATCCCGCGCCATCGCATTGTGCTCATGGGGTTCTGCCAGGGGGCGTGCTTGGCCTTGGAGTACGTCGTTTCAAAACCGGCTCGCTACGGGGCGGTATTTGCCCTTTCCGGGGCTCTTCTCGGAAGCGACGAGGGTCTGGACCACAGGAAGGGAGATCTGGAGGGGACGCCGATTTTCCTCGGCTCGAGCGACATCGATTTCATGGTTCCGCGGACGCGGGTGCTTGCCTCCGGAGAGGTGTTGCGTCGATCGAACGCGGAAGTTACTGAGCGACTGTATCCCGGCATGCCCCATACCATCAACGAAGAGGAAGTGGACGCCATTCGGGATACCCTGGGGCATCTGTTCCGTCCTCCGGAGCCCGAGACCGGCGCCGATCGGTTATAGAACGCCTCTCCCGCGGAATTTGTCGATCAGTTGGTCATAGCTGATCCCGTGTCTGCGAGCAACGTCGCGAGCGAAGCTCTTTCCGCGGGCGGAGCCGGGAACGATCCGGTAGGTTCTGCGTACCTCCTTTCCGTCCCATTTGGTCTCCGCGCTCATCCCGGTGAGCAACGGACCGGCGTCAGCCGGCTGATTGAGCTCGTCGAGCTGCTCGGCGAGCTCGTGGAGATGGGTGGCATAGAAGATGCGTGCGCCCACCCTTCGTAGTGCCGCCAGCATCTCTTCCGCAATCACCACCGCTTCAGCGGCATTCGTGCCGGCGAGGGATTCATTGAGCAGAATGAGGCTGTCTCCGGTGGCCTCCTCGAAGACGCCGGCAAGCTCCTCGAGCTCCCGACTCAACCGGCCGGTCTCGATGTTTCCAGCTTCGCCGCTCGGGAAATGGGTGAGGACGGTGTCCACGGGGCTGATCACCGCTTCACGAGCCGGAACGAACAGGCCGGTTTGCGCCATGACCTGAAGCAGACCGACTCCCTGTACGAATGTGGTCTTTCCGCCCTGGTTGGCTCCGGTGATCAGGGCGACGGTGGTCCCGCTATCGAGGGCGATTCGATTCGTGACCACGTCGGCGCCGCTTCCGCCCCGTCGGAGAACGCGAAGCGCCAGGCGGATGTTGTAAAAGTCCTCGGCCTCGAGGCGTCGTGCGGAAGCCGATGTGATTTCCGGGAAACACGTCGGAAGCCCGGACTCCTCGAGTCGTCGCTTCAGCCGATGAGCGCCGAGGTAGAATGACAGCTCCTGCTCTACGCCTGAAAGCGGCGCCGTTTCCAGGGAAAGGAAGCTCCGAAGACGACGCTCGAGGGATCGTCCCAGGGAACGAAGGACGTTGTCGAGATCCTGAAACAGGGGAGCCAACGGGATGCGGCGCTCGTGGCTCTCGTTGGAAGAGGGCATCCGATGCAACACCGAGCTCACGCGGTAGCTCTCCGATCGATCGAGGGACTCCAAAAACCGCCCGAGAAAGCCGGACTGCTCGAATCGCGCGGGATTCACCGAGAGGAGAGCCGCTTCCTCGGGCCGAAAGCGTTCGTCGAGGTTGATCCCTACCGTCACGCTCTGTTTCTTCTTGAGCCCTTCCTTCATATTAGGCAGCTCGTCCTTCAGCGCGGAGAACTGCTCGCCGGCGCGGGCCGAGCGAGCGTACCGCGCAAGGGCGGCCAGGCCCTCGGAGAGTGTTTCCGCGGAGTCCCGGCGGTCGCTCTCATCAAAGGCGTCGCAGAGGCCCTCAATGCAATCGACGTACAGCTCGAGCTCGCCGACTCGCCGAACCGCCTGCAACAGCGGCGCGTCGGCATCGCGGGCCGATAGGGCGAACATGGTCAGCTCACGGAGTTTGGGAAGGAGCTGTTGTAGAGCTTCACGGAGAACCGGGCGTTTGGACAGGTCGATAAGCACGTGCCGCCGGTGGGATATGGTTTCGTGATCGGCAGGCAACTCTCGGAGGATCTTCGCAATGTGATGCTCCGAGAGCCCGACGTCGGAGAGGGCGGAGGCAAGAACATCGAGGCCGAGATCCTCCTGCGCACCTTCCGGCAACCTGCTCCGGCTCTGAGAGGAGTCGTTCTCGGGATACAGAAGACTCTTCATGAACGGTAGTACGGTACTACGAGCGAGGACACCGGGTCAAAGCCGCGCCGGCATGCCCAATTAAAAGACACTTGCTTATGCAACCACACAATACTATATATGAGTACGACACGGGGGTAATATGGCGCGGTTCACACATGACGTTATCGTTATCGGCGGCGGAGCCGGAGGGCTCGTTACTTCGGTAGGCTGTGCGCAGCTCGGGCTCAAAACGGTGATCGTAGAGCAAGCACGGCTCGGCGGTGACTGCCTCTATCACGGCTGTGTTCCGAGTAAGACCCTGCTGCGGACCGCCTTAGTCTATAAGCAGGCCGGCGAGCTCGAGCGCTTCGGTTTGCCACGGGTGACCCGGCCGCCGGTGCGAATGGAAGCGGTGAACCGACGGGTGAAAAGCGTGATCGAAGAAATCGCGCAGCACGACACCCCCGAACGCTTCGAGAAGCTGGGTGCCGAGGTGCTGTTCGGCCGGCCGCGCTTTCTCTCTCCTCACGAGATCTCCGTCGACGGTCGAACGATCTCGGCGCGATCGATTGTCATCGCAACCGGTAGTTCCCCCCGAACCCTTCCGGTTCCCGGGCTCGAGGACGCGGGCTATGTTACAAACCGCGAGGCCTTCGACCTGGAGTCGCTGCCCCGGCGTCTCGTCGTTATCGGGGCGGGGCCCGTCGGGACGGAAATGGCCCACGCCTTTGCCCGACTCGGCAGCGAGGTTACCGTTCTCGACGTTGCGCCGCACATATTGCCCCGGGAGGATGAGGATATGGCCCAGGTTGTGCGGGAGCGCATGGAACAAGACGGTGTCACGTTCAAGCTTGGGGTGAAAATAACCCGGGTCGAATTGACGCAGGAAGGCTCGCGGCGGGTGCACTTCGAGAAGGACGGCACGCCGGTAACGGTGGGGGCCGACCGGATTCTCCTGGCCGCCGGACGCACCGGCAATACGGAAGGGCTCGACTTGCCGCAGGCCGGTGTCAGAGAAGAAAACGGCTTCGTCCTCACGGATTCCAGGCTTCGCACGAGCAACAGGAGCATTCTGGCGGTGGGAGACGTCAACGGCCGATACCTGTTCAACCCACGGGTGCGGAAGATTCTCCGCCTCTTGTATCGGTATCGCGGGG
>JBKHEN010000067.1:0-13588 GCA_046540795.1 Spirochaetaceae bacterium
CGGCGGGCCGAGTTGCGGCGCCGCGGCGGCGCACTGAATCGACCGGAACGCCCGCAATGATACACGAGCCCCACGCAAAGGAGCTTCAAAGAGCATGAATGAACAACGGATCGCCGTCACCGGCGTCGGCGTATACTCGCCGGTGGGAAACGGCAGGGAGCCGTTCCAACAGGCCCTCGCAAACGGCACCTCCGGCGCCGGCCCTATCACCGCCTTCGACGCTTCGGGCTTCGCCAGCACAATCGCCGCGCAGATCCGGGACTTCCACCCCGAGGAGTACCTCGGAAATAGGCGGCGTCGGCGCATGTCGCGGTTCTCCCAGCTCGCCTCCTGCGCCGCCCTGCAGGCGGCAGCGGACTCCGGCATCGAGCTCGACCGCTACGATCCCCTGCGGGTCGGCACGGTGATCGGCACCGCCGCGGGGGATTACGTGAACCTCGAGGATCAGCACGCCACGCTGCTCGAGAAGGGACCGGGCCACGGCAACCCCCTGGCGGTCCCGCTCATCATTCCCAATATGTCCTCGGCTAACGTGGCGATCGACCTCGGCATCGAGGGACCCAACGCCGGCGTGGCCACGGCCTGCTCCTCCGGCGGTCACGCCATCGGCGTAGCTTCGCTCATCCTCAGAAGCGGGGCGGCGGACCTCATGTTCGCCGGTGGCTCGGAGGCCGCCATCACGCCGCTTACGGTAAACGCCTACGCCTGCATGGGCGTGCTGACCTCTCGCAACGACAACCCCACGGCCGCCTCACGTCCCTTCGACGCCGACCGCGACGGATTTCTCATCGGAGAAGGGGCGGCGGTGCTGGTCCTCGAGCGCGAGGAGGACGCCCGCCGCCGGGGCGCCCGGATCCTCGCCTACCTCGCCGGGGCCGGCATGACCGCCGACGCCTACAGCGTCGCCATACCCGAGCCCGAGGGTCGAGCCGCCGCCGCGGCGATGTCGATGGCCCTCGAGCAGGCCCGCATCGATCCCGCCGACGTCGGCTACATCAACGCCCACGGCACCTCCACGCCCGCCAACGATCGCACCGAAACCCTCGCCATCAAGCGCGCCTTCGGCCGGCAGGCCTACCGCATCCCCGTGAGCTCGGTGAAATCGATGATCGGCCACACCCTCGGCGCGGCCGGCGCCGTCGAAGCGGTCGCCACCGTCCTTGCCCTCAGCGAGGGCGTTCTGCCGCCCACGATCAACTACACCACTCCGGACCCCGACTGCGATCTCGACTACGTTCCCAATGAAGCACGGGAGGTCCGCGTCCGCGCAGCCCTTTCGAACTCCTTCGGCTTCGGCGGGCAGAATAGCGCACTTCTGTTCACCGCCCCGTGACGAATAGGGCGCATCCCCGCGGGCCGCGCACTCTCGGCCACCCGGCCGTTTCGTCGGCCTGCCCCGGCCCGCGGGGACCGGGCGCTCCGCTTGTACTCCTCGGGGCCGCCGAGCCGCGCGCGCCCTTCCGGCTTGCTCCGCGCCGCCGGGGCGCGCGCTGCGGCCCCTGCGGGGTACCGCTTCGCTCCCTTGCGCGGGCTCGCGGTGCAACGCCGGCTATTCGGGTGTGCGTTTGCGCCCGTTCCCCACATGGACTACAATCTCAATCGATAACCGACAGACATCCGATGGAGACGGCCGTGACGGTCCTTGTCGTTCATGATCGCCCCTTGTTCTTCGAAGGTATCCGTGCGGTCATCGAGGCCGAGGGTTGGTCTGTGATCTCGGCGGAAGGTGATCTCACGCGACTACGTGCGGGGTATTCAGACGAATCTCGCACAATGCCCGACGTGTGCGTCCTCGACCATTCGGCCGAAACGGTAGATCCCATCGCCGCCATCGAAGCCCTCAGATCTTCTTTCGCCGACATACCGATCGTCGCCCTGTTCAACAAAACCTCGGTCTCGATTATTAAGGCGGCTGCGGTCTTCGGCGTTCGCAGCTTCTTGAGCGAGCATGCGCCGGCGGAGCAGCTGTTGTACGCTCTGCGCGCCGCCGCGGCCGGACAATGCTTTCTGTGTCCGCTCGCGGCCCGAGAACTCCTCGAGCTGCTCTCGGCGGCCCCGACGGACGCGTTCCACAGCCTGGACCCCCGCTATGAGCAGCTCTCCTGCAGAGAACAAGAGGTTTTCCGCCTGGCGGCAACGGGCCTGAGCAACAAGGAAATCGCCTATCGCCTCGGAATCAGCCCCAAGACCGCCGCTACGCACCACATCCGGGTTTGCCGCAAACTGGGAATATGCGACCCGGTACAGCTATATCGGTACGCCGTACGCCTCGGTCTCATAGTCGAGGACTAATCCCGCGGTTCCGGTACTCCATAGTCACACGATGGTGAGACCGACACCTACCATCGTCAGCCGTTTTCTCATTGCTTGCCGGCAGCATCGGTTCCACAATGCTATGGGGGCAGTACCCTGACCGCGCCGATCGGTACCGGTCTATCGACTATTGTAATGGCCAGGGGGAAAGCGCCATGAGGCAGCGAGCAATGCTCCGGATGGCGGCGTTGTGTGTTTTGTTCACCGGTGGCGTCATCCTGTCGGGGTGTTCCCCCGCGGGCGCAAACGGCGGTGGCGGCGGTTCCGGGGGCTCCGACGGTACCGAGCCGGGCCTCCTCGTTTCGGCCGACGCCGGGGGTCCCTACGCGGCGCTCTGCGAGAACCCGGATATCACGTTCGACGCCTCCGCTACGGCCGACCCGCAAGGGGAAATCTCCGTCTTCCGCTGGGACCCCGGGGACGGGTCGGGAACGGTCGAACATGACACAGCCCTCAGCCCCGCGGCACACACCTATCCCGGTGACGGACCCGCTGAGTACACCGTCACGCTGGAGGTGGTGGACATCGCCGGCACCGTTCTCGGCACCGACCAAACGGTCGCGCGCATCCGGGAGCGCCCTGTTGCCGCATTTACCTGCCCGGAGGAGACCGAGGTCGGCGTGGAAACGGAGTTCGACGCCGGAGACTCCACAGACGGGGACAATCTCGGATACGTCGCGGAGTACCTCTGGGACTTCGACTTCGACGGAGAGTTCTCCGAAACAACAGGAACAACCGACGCCGTGGTGACGCACGTATTTTGCACACCGAATGAGGCGGGTGAGGCGACGACTGTCGCGCTGAAGGTAGTAGACG
This sequence comes from Spirochaetaceae bacterium, assembly GCA_046540795.1. Classification (GTDB taxonomy): domain Bacteria; phylum Spirochaetota; class Spirochaetia; order DSM-27196; family PWMO01; genus JAAAOH01. The sequence continues at coordinate 3,130 of JBKHEN010000067.1, forward strand.
ACGACGGATTTGAATCGGACGTATACCAGGACACTATTGTAGTGAACGATTCCGGGGGAGCAGTCATCATCATTCAGTAGGAGAGGGAGGACGGAGGAAATGAAATCAGTGTTGCGTTTCGCCGCCGTTGCGCTGTGCGTTGCGGTTCTCATCGGCGCCTGTGACATGGGCCTGGGTACGGGAGGGGGAGACTCGGCCCGCGCCCCGGAGGATTCCTCGGATGTATCGCTGACGGGGGCCAGGGTCACGGTGCCTACGGTCTCCGATCGGTTGCTGTCGGCGTTGAACGCAACCTATGAGCCCGCCGCAGGCGACAGCGGCAGCGTGGGTACGCAAGCGCTCATTTTTGCCACCACCGTTGAGCTCGAGGTATATAGCGACGGCGATAGTGTGGATACCGTCACCGTTTCAGACGAGGACGGGCTGAATGACCCGAGTCAGGGCGAACCCATGGAGGTATTCGTCCCGATCGAAGAGGCGGGACCCGACTACACGATAGAAGCGTCGGTTTACAACAGCAGGGTCGGATCCGACCCGGTCGTGTCGGGGGAGTCCGAGTCGTTCACAGTCTATGCCGGAGAGAGCACCCCCGTTCATATCGTTGCAACACCGGTGAGTCCACTCATCGTAGATTCGGACGGAGGGACCCATACCAATATAGGTATCGCGCAAACCCCCTACGAGTTCGGCCCCGAAGGAGCCGAGCACGACCTCGTTCTCACGGACATCGGCGGGGAATCCTGGTTCGAGTTCATTATGACCGGAGCGGAGGACCGTTATGCACGTGTCCTCGTAGACCCTGACGGCGACGCGGATGCGGTCATGTTGATCTATGAGGACGATGGGACGGTCACGGAAGGTATGATGGATCCGCCGCCCTGGAGTTGGGGGATGTTCCCTACAGCCGCCGGCGGCAACGGGGGCACCCGCGGCGCATTTATGGGCGAGTTGGAAGACGGCACCGAGATGACGGCCTATCTGGGAGTTATACTGCTTAACCGGGACGGTGCCACGACGCAGGAGGACTTCGACATCCGACTGGACTACCTCGAGCGCCCCCGCCCCGACCCCTTCTACGAGAACGTCGCCCCCGTTTCCGCGGAACCCGATCCTGCGATATTCGAACCGATCCAGAGCGGAGTGGACGTCACGCAGACCATATTCCGGGATGACGGTACGGACGAGCCGAACGTCCACTACTTCGCGCTGGATGGAATAGACTGGGAAGCTGAAGATCTAATGGATGAGATTCCCGTCACGGTCGAGGTTACCCTTGATGTTCTCGAATCCATGCACCTCTTCGAGGGTTTTCTCGGCGGCGAAGGCGATGAATCCTATCCCCTGATTGCCGTCATGGCCGGCAATACCGATGGTGGAGACTCCCCTAGAGTCTACACTGCTTTGGACGATCCCGACTTCGAGGTCACTGAGAACGCCGACGGGTCGACTACTCTCAGTTTCGTCGCGCAGGTAGAGACTACGGAAGACGGCTCCGAGCCGAGCCCGAACTACGGCGGTATTGTCGTGAGTAGTACGTGGGGAGGTAACCAGTTCACCCTCGAGTGGACCGCTCCGGGGGAAGCTCTGGTGACCGTGGAATAGAGAAGGCGACAAAAAAGGCCCGGCCGCCGGCCGTCCCGCCGAAGCGGGAACTCCGGCGGGCCGGGCTCATCCGTTCATACGTTCGGATTGATCCAATCTGAGCCTACTCGAGATCGAGACGGCCCGCCGCGTTCTGAATCAGGTTGAAGTAATCGGGGAAGTCGGAGAGCGTCGCGCCGGTAACCGCATCCGCGAGCTGCCAGGTGCCCTCGTCGTTTTGATTGAGTTCATTGAACTTATAGCCGGTACCGTGCTCGGCGACCGCCTCTTGGATGGCTTCCATGTTGCCTTTCCAACCGGGTTCCGCGTCCCAGTAATTCGAATCGGCTTTGGTCAGTCCGCCGTAGGAAGTCGTGGTAACGGTCTCCGGCTCGCCGCCGAACTCGGTATACACCGCGAAGGCGCCGTCCTGGATGCCGTTGAAGTACGAAGCCATGGTGCGCTGATTGCGAAGGATCGACTTTTCGAGCCCCACGTTGCCGGCGGGCTCGCCGTCTTCGTCGGCCTCTACGTAGACCAGAGCCTCACCCACGGTGGAGCCAACGTAGTCGGTCCCGTCGTAGGAGACGTACTTCGCCACGCGAACTTCGTTGCCGCGCTGCATGTAGTATACGGTGTTATCTTCGTTCCACTCGTCGGACTCCAGGTCGACGACCGCCAGCGTGTGGGGAAGGAACGCTTCATCGAGGGTGGCGCTGAGCTCACCTTCGCCGTCTGTCTCCACGACCGCCTTTCCGACGTAACCGCCGTGGACGTATGCGTATGCCTCCGAGGTTTGGTCCGGGGCATATCCGGTCGGTGCTGCCGGCTCTTCGCCGCCGCAGCTTGCAAGGGCTACCACAACGATAGCCGCAATCAGTACGGATAATAATGTGCGCATAGACGGATACTCCTGCTTAAACGCATTCTGATAAACACGGTCAGTTTTCGTGTTTGAAGTGACGATAACTCAACACTCAAAGCTTAGCAAGACCCTAACAATAGAATTCCGGTCAATTATCCGGGGATTCGCGCCGTTATCGGGAGCGGGATCCGGCTTTGCGGCGGCATTTGCTCGAAAACCGGCCGGACCGATTTGGACGAATGCGTTTTATGCAGTATAATAGAGTTAATAGGAACGACTCACGTCAACCACGTCCTTGGCGGGTCTGCAGAGCACGGACGGCAATTGGATACCGAGATGCAAAAAAGTGATCGTTCTAAAACGGTTCTCCTTGTCGATCATGACAAGATCACCTCCCGGAAGACGGCGGAGATTCTCGAAGAACATGGCTATGATACGGTTTTGGCCGAGAACGCCCGCGAAGCAATGAAAGCTCTCCATCGAGGCCCGGCAATCGAATTGGTTCTCACCGAAATCGACCTCCCCGGCGAGTCCGACGGAATCGAGCTTGCCCGCCGCATTCCGACCGTGCGCGACGTACCGATCGTCTTTCTCACGGCCGGCGCGGATATCGAGGCCGTCCGTCGCCTTCCACGGGCTAACCGGTACGGCTACGTCCCGAAAACCGTCGGCGCCCACGTGCTGCCCGGCACGGTGGAAACCGCCTTGGAGCTGCACCAGTCAGAGCGCAGCAACGAGTACAGGCGCCGCTACCTCGAAGCGCTCTTCTCCGCCGCCCCCGACGCCATCGTTGCCGACGACGCGCAGCATCGGGTGACCGACTGGAATCTCGGGGCGGAGCGGCTGTTCGGCCACACCGCCGACGAGGCGATCGGCCGGCATATCGACGAGCTAATCACCCCGGAGGAGGCGCCCGAGCGGGCCGAGGCGCTCCGATGGTCCGAACACACCATTGCCGGGAACGAAATTCGCGATCTCGAAGCCGTGCGGTACAGGAAGGACGGGAGCCCGGTAGACGTGCTCATCTCCGTTGCTCCTATCGTCACCGGGGGAGAGTTCGTCGGGTCGGTAGCCGTCTATCGCGACATTACCGAGCGCAGGCGCCACGAGGCCGAGCTTGCGCGAAGCAGGAATTTCGCCTATGCAGTGCTGAACGCGGTACCGGCGCCGGTCTTCTATAAGAGCGCCGAGGGCGTCTATCTCGGCTGTAACCGGGCGTTTACCGAGATGATGGGCTACCGCAGCGAGGATCTTCGCGGGAAAACCATGGCCGAGCTCTGGCCCGATGCCGACGTCGAGACCTACGAAGCCTGTGACCGGGACGTAATAGAGAATCCCCGGCAGCAAACGTACGAGTCCGTCGTGAAAGACAAAGACGGCGTGATGCGGCCGGTCATATTCGGCAAAAACGTATATTACGATGAGGAGCGGCACGCGGCCGGTCTGGTCGGGAGCTTCCTCGACATCAGCGACCGCAAGCAAGCGGAACAGGACCGCGAGAGGGCCCTCGAAGAGAGAGAACACCTCCTGCGGGAACTGAATCATCGGGTCAAAAACAACCTGGCCATGGTGTCCTCGTTGTTGAGCCTCAAACAGGCCGACCTCGGAGACAAGGCTGATCTGTCGGACATTCGCGGCCAGATCGGGGCCATCCTCAACGTGCATGAAACGCTCAGCCACTCATCGAGCTACACCCACATCGACATCAGGGATTACGCACAGCGGGTGGTCGAACCGGTCATCGGCTCGAGCGCGCGCATGCGGGGGGCTCAGCCGGTACGCTTCGAGAACGAGATGCCCCACCTCTTTATTCCCACGCGCATGGCGACCACACTGGGCCTCATCCTCAACGAGCTCGCAACCAACGCGGTCAAACACGGGCTACCCTACGCGGAGGAGCCGTGGTTTACCATCGATTTCAGTCAGGATGCCGTCGACGGCGCTGCCTCCGGAGGATACGTCATGACCGTCGCAAACGCCGGCCCGCCCCTCCCACCGGAGATCGGCCTGGACAATCCGACTACCCTCGGCCTCAGGCTGGTTTCGGCGCTGGTCGACCAACTGCACGGAACGCTGGAAGTCTCCCCGGAGCGGGATCCCGTGTTCACCATCCGCTTTCCCGCCAAGGAATAGCTCTCCGCCCGCCGGTGGCGAAGTTCGCGGGGAAACGCTATAGTGACCGTACCGGATATGGAAGCGTTCTGGCCGCTTTTCACCGCTGCAGCCGGTGTCATCGTAGCAATCGCGGGATCGGCTCACGTGGTCGTGTACAAACGGGACTCTCGTGCAGCCGTCGCTTGGGTCGGATTGATCTGGCTCGTGCCTTTTCTCGGCACCCTTCTCTACATTCTCCTCGGCATCAACCGGGTCAGGCGCCGCGTCGCCGGAAGGCGAGGCCATGAAAGCGCTCACGTCTCATCCCTCTCGCAGTTCGCCTGCCCCGAATCGCAGTTAGCCGACGCACTGCCCCGAGGCCGACGGAACCTACTGCAAATGGTTCGCCTCGCACAGAGCATCACCGGCCTGGATCTCCTTTCGGGCAATAGCATCGAGCCCCTCATCGACGGCGATGAAGCCTACCCGGCGATGCTCGAGGCCATCGAGCAAGCGCGCTACTCGGTGACGCTGTTGCTCTACATCTTCGACAATGTGCCGATCGGCCGGCGGTTCCTCGACGCCCTCGAGCGGGCGGTAGAGCGAGGTGTAGAGGTTCGGGTGCTGATCGATGCGGTGGGTGCGCGTTACTCGATGCCGCCGATTACCGGCGCGCTTCACGCCCGGGGCATACCCACGGCAGAGTTCATGTCGGGGCTCTTGAATTGGCGCACGCCGTACTTCAACCTCCGCAACCACCGCAAGATCCTCGTCACCGACGGTCGCACCGCCTTTACCGGCGGGATGAACATCAGGGCCGGACACGTTCTCGCCGACAATCCACCGCACCCCACACGTGACACGCACTTTCGCGTGCGCGGCCCGGTGGTGCATCAGCTGCAGGCAACCTTCGTAGAGGACTGGCAGTTCACCACGGGAGAGTTGCTCGCGGGAGAGGCGTGGTTCCCACCGCCGGAGGCGGATGCCGGCCGCGTTTCAGCACGCGTCATTCCCGACGGCCCGGACCAGAATATGGACCGCATGAGCATGGCCTTCCAGGGCGCCCTTGCGGTTGCCCGGCGCTCGGTGCGAATCATGACGCCGTATTTCCTGCCGGAACGGGCTCTGATAGCGGCGCTTAATACATGCGCCCTCCGCGGGGTGACCGTGGATATCGTGCTTCCGCGCCGCAGCAACCTCAGAATGGTCACCTGGGCAGCCATGGCTCAAATGTGGCAGGTACTGGAATGGGGCTGCCGCGTCTGGCTCTCTCCGCCGCCCTTCGACCACAGCAAGCTCATGATCATCGACGGGGCGCTAAGCCTGATCGGATCGTCGAACTGGGATCCGCGCAGCCTACGGCTGAACTTCGAGTTGGGACTGGAGTGCTACGATGTCGATCTTGCCGCAAAGCTGGAACGGCTTTTCGACGAACGCACGGCGGCCGCCCATCGCCTGACCCTCCGAGAGGTAAACGCCCGCCCGCTGCCGATCAAGCTCCGCGATGGGGTGGTACGTTTGGCTGCTCCGTATCTGTGACCGACCTTTGATCCGGACGTGCCCGGGGGCCGAGGAGGAGCGAGGTGATCCACCCGAGGCACGAGGTGATCCACACGATGCTTCCGGCCAGGGCGAACACGTCACCCGTTCGCAGAGCCGAGGCCACGAAGAAACAGCCTGAAAGGGTAAATCCGGCAAGGCCGAAAATGTCGACGCGTTTGCTCATCGCTTCGTCCCCTCAAAGCCCCCTCCTCAGGGACTTCCCTCGTCGTAGAACCGGATCTTCTCCGCTTGATAGATGCGGTAGCCGGCGTAGGTGTCCGGATCCGGATCTTCGAAGCCGAGTTCGACCACCCGCCGCGCGGGCGTCCCGTCGGTGACTTCCACCACCCGGGCGGAGATCTTCATGTCGTTGACCTCCATGGCATCGAGATCGAACAGTGCCTGCGGCCGCCCATCGAGATCACGGGATATGCCGCCGAAGACCACCAGCCGATTACCGTTCGGCAGATAGTCCGCGTCTCCGATAAACGGAGTGAACAGCTCCGAGCCCCGTTCCTTTCCGTACTGCCACCGTTGCTCCACCGTGCCGGCGGCTTCGTCGATCTCGTACTCCACCGCCCGCGAGTAATTCTCATCAGGCGGCAGGGGATCGTCATAGCTGCGATGGTTTCCGTTATCGTACACCAGGACCCGACGAACGTGGGACGGCAGGCCGGATGCCGCGGTGTCCTCGCCGTTCATCTGCTCACTCTCGCCCGCGGCCGGGCCCGCGGCCGGGCCGACGGCGTCTGTAGCACTCCGGTAGAGCTCCGGCGCGTGTTGTCCCCACGACCATTCGAAGGGTTCCCCCGTCGGCTCGAGGAGATAGGGGCCGAACTCCTCGCTCCAGTGGGTATGGCTGCTCAAGATCCATACCGGCTCTCCGGAGTCCAGGTCGACCTTCACCACGGCGCTCTGGTCCCTGCCGGAGACAACCGCGGCGTCGTCGGCGGCGTCATAGTCGACGCCGTTCAAATGCAGCCAATCCGCGTCTTCGAGATTGATCGGTTGCCGCGGCCGCCGCGGATCGAGGATCTCACGGAAATCGAATGACCGGGCTACTCGTCCGCTGTCCCGGTCGATCTCCACCATCCCGTCGTCGAAGGAGCCGGGCGCGGCAGAGAGCGCCAGGAAGTTTCCGTCCGGCAGCTCGACGGCATCGTGATGGAGCCCTTCGGGGACGGTCCACCGCTTTCCCGTCCGACGGCCCAGCCAGTCGATTTCCACGATGTCGTCGTCCTTCTGTACCATGAGGTTACCGTTCCGAAGCGGCGAAAGCAGATGGCCGAAATCCTCCGTATACAACCAACGGACGTTACCGTGTGAGTCCACCGCCGAAGCGAGGGGATGATAGTCCCCCTCCTCATCGTAGGCGGCAAGCTGCAGGAGAAAGAGCCCCTCGCTCTCCCGATCCGGCCTCGCGCGGGCCACCTCCACCTCCGGATACCGGTCCGGCAAGGGCGGCGTTTGCACCGTCCGCTCGTGCGTCTTTGTGTGCCCGTCCTCCTCGACGGTGACGATGCGCAGGCGGTTCTTCGCGTCGGGATGGAGGCCGAGAACGGGGAGCTCGTGCCGTCTGCGGTACTCGTCGAAGTCCGCCCGGAGTTCGGGGCTGCCGCGCTGCGGCGAGCTCATGTGAAGCTCAACCCGAACGGGACGTCGTGCCTCGACCGTAAGAAGAGCCGAGAGCGGCGCGGCATCCGCCCGCTCGACACGGACCTGTACCGCCGGTTCCCACAGCAGTGCAACCAGGCCTACCGCAACTCCCGTCACCGCAACCGCGGCGACGAACACCAATACTGAGAAAAACAGTACAAAACGCTTCCGCATGATCAGCCGGGAGCGTACCGGAATCGCCCGCCGGCTGCAACGGCCGCGTTCCGCCGTTGTCTCTGCAACAGGCTTCTTGATACCTCAGGCGGTCCCCGCCTCGCCGGCGAATATACCGAAAAACGACTCGACGGAAGGCGCGCGCCATGTGCATATTCTGTACATGAAAACTCAAGTTTTCGGAGACGGCCGGCGCCGTATGGCGGCGGTAGCCATATTGATTCTGTTCGGAGGTGGTCTGATGGCGCAGGAGACACGTACGGTACGGGAGGAACGGTTCGGCAGCCCCGAGGAGGCACAAGCGCGCGCTTCGGCGCTGGTTTCCGAGATCTCCGTCGGAGATACGCCACTCGTTTCCCGTGTCTCCTCATACGATGTCGATGCGCGGCCCATACATGAGGAGAACGCCGAGATAGACTTCCCGGTACAGCTTTCGGAGGAGGAGTGGCGCGAACGCCTCGAGCCGGGCCCCTACCGCATCCTGCGCGCCCAGGGCACCGAGCGGGCCTTCACCGGCGAGCTCTACGACAACGAAGAGCCGGGGATCTACTATTCCGCGGCCACCGGGCAGCCGCTGTTCCATTCCGACGACAAGTTCGAGTCGGGTACGGGCTGGCCGAGCTTCACTAAGCCCATCTCGCCGGATGCGGTTACCTATCGCGAAGATAGAAGCCTGTTCTCCCGCCGCATCGAGGTGGTGGACTCGCTCTCCGGATCCCATCTCGGGCACGTGTTCCCGGACGGCCCCGACCCTACCGGGCAGCGCTACTGCTTGAACTCCGCGGCGCTCATCTTCGTTCCCGAAGGCCAGGACCCGCCACCGATGCTCGTTCCGGCGGAGTAGCCTCTACCACCGGCACCGGCGCGGCTGCGCCGGCCGGGGCCGGGCGGGACGACGCCCGGTTCGGTCCTTGCCGCTTGCCGCCGTCACCCGGCGTCGCCGCCCGTGTGCTCCGCGCCGTCGAGGAGCTCCTCGAGCATCTCGGTGAACACGGCCTTCGACCGGGAGAGCCCGCCGGGGCGGCTCCGTGCGTGCCAGAGGGCCTCGAAGCGGGGCCGGAGGGTCCGGACGTTCTCGGCAAGCCGGCGGCGCGAAGAGCGGTCGAGCCGCGCCGGCTCGATCCCGCCTGCGGCGGCCGTCGCCGCAAGGAGATCGGTGGCGTAGCGCAGGAAATCCGCGGTGAAGCCGAGCTCTTCGCCCTCGAGCTCACCGAAGCCGGCACGATGCCTGGTGATCCCGTCCGCAGCCTGCTCCACCGCCTCCTGGAGGGGACGGAGGTCGGCGCCTGACATCCTCGAGAGCGGCTCCGCGTAATAGGGGCGCAGCCCCGGAATCGCCATTGCCGCCGGCAGAGTCGCGTTCGGAACGTGGATCGGCTCCGCACGGTAAGCGTCTTCGAGGACGAGCAGGGCGTCGGCGGCCTGCGTCGTCTTGATCCCGGGCACGGCCGTGCTAAGGACCCGGGACAGTTCGATATCGCGATTGGCTGCCACCCCCCACCCGACCGCCGCAGCGTATACCAACCCCGGCACGGCGATGGGGAACTGCTGCAGATGACCGTTGTCACCCCAATCCGTCACGAGCAATCCTGCGGCGCCGTTTCGTAGTCCTGCTTCCGCCGCGCTCACAATGTTCTCCCGCGCGTTGGCAAAGCGTCCCGAGATCGCGTTCCAGGAAGAGGTTCCCGCACACACCAGATACGTCACTCCCGCTCGGGAGAACGCCCCCGTTTCCTTCTCGAAGGGATGGTCCGCTTCGTATCCCCAGTCGACTACCAGAGCGTCCGCGGGTATCTCGGGGATAAGCTCCGGATAACGCAGGACGATGTCCCCGTAGAACATCATCCGCGTGCCCCTGGTCTCGAGCAGCGCGTGAATGTCTTTCATGAAGTTCAGATACACGCGGCCCGTACCCGCCTCCCCACAGAGCTCCCGGCTACGCCCGAGGCAAAGCTCCCACGGCTCATCGCCTCCGACGTTGAGGACTGTCTCCGTGAAATTAGGCAGGAGCTCGTCATACAGCGCGGCGAGAAAGCTGCGCGTGGCGTGCACGGCGGGACTCAGCGTCGATCCGTGGGGACGAAAAATACCCCAGGGGTCGGTGAAGCCGTCGGGACACTCCGCCAGTGGATGATAGGCGGCGTGCATGAGCCACCGTTCCATGTGCCCGAAGGAGTTCTGATTTGCCACAAGCGTGACACCCCGCTCGCAGCAGTAACGGTCGAGCGCTTGTACCTCCGCGCCGGAGAGCGGACTCGCGCCTCGCCACACCACTTCGTGTGCCTTGTAGGCAAAGGTGTGCTCGGTGTAGAGCTCGAGATGATTGATTTTCAATTTAGACAGCATGTCGACGAGGCCGTAGAGGGTTTCCATGGTGGGAACCCGGTTTCGGCTGATGTCGATGTGCGCGCCCCGCAGAGGGAAGTCAGGCTCGTCGGCTATGGTACATACCGGAAGCCCGCGCTCCCCCGTGTCGGTTACCCTCGCGGCAGAACGCGATCGGGTGTCCTTAGATGATCGTCCCTCCGCGGGCCGCCTCTCCGCGGG
>JBKHEN010000068.1:0-13587 GCA_046540795.1 Spirochaetaceae bacterium
GGCGCCGCCTCAGGTTTGCCGTCACGGGAGACGGGAACGGCGGCGCCCCGGGAAGCGGCGCCCCGGGACAGGAGGCCGCCGCCGAAGTCACTCTTTTCCAGCCGCCGGATCAGGAACGGATGGTCATCGCCACGCACTGGCCCGGAGAACTGCAGGCGTTCTACTACAACCAGAAAATCAACTGCATGCCCGCCGAGGGGCATCTCGACATCGGTGCCGAACGACGAGAGTTCCATCAGGCTCACACCTTCGCCACGCTGGACTGGGGCCGCGGCCGATGGACCTACCGGAATCACTGGTACTGGGCCTCCGCCTCGGGCACCTGCGAGGGCACGGCCGTCGGCATCAATCTCGGCTACGGTTTCTCCGACCGTAGCCCGGCTACGGAGAACATGCTCTTCTACGATTACCGCGCCCACAAACTCGGCGATGTCGGCATGGAGCGCGACCCGGAGCGGATCCTCGAGCCTTGGCGCATCACCGACGCTGACGGGCGCCTCGAGCTGCGGTTTCGGCCTCGCCTGAACCGCCACGCCGATTTCAATCTGGTCCTTGCACGCTCGCGGCAAGACCAGGTTTTCGGCTATTTCGACGGCCGCGCCGTCCTCGATGACGGGACCCCGCTGTATCTGCAGGCGCTCCCCGGTTTTGTCGAGGATGTCTACAACCGCTGGTAGGCGGTTGGCGCCGTCGCCTCGCAACCTCGATCACTCTGCCTTTACCGGCGGATATGCACTCGAAGGGCGAAAGCGAGCGCGTACTGGGAAAGGCGCTCAAGCAGTACGCAAAGCGAGACGAAGTCGTCCCGATCGAAGAGACCATGGAGGTACTCGATGACGTGGTCAAGGCCGGCAAGGCGCGCTATATCGGCGCATCGAGCATGGCCGCCCGGCAGTTCGCCAAGGCTCAGTTCACCGCCGGGATTCGAGTGGCGGTCGCAAGCAAGCGTCTACGCCGGGCTTCGGCCCCGAGCCACTCGAGTAATCATGCTACAACAGACCCATTCGCGCCTTTAGTAGGAGCACCCGGCGTGCTCCTTCGCGGATCATCTCCTCGTCGATGTCCTCCTCCTCGAGCAGAAGGAGGGCCTCCTCGAATACCTCGCCGTAGTCATAGTGCGCATGGATCAGAACGATATCCACACCGGCGTGGAAACTCTGCCGCAAGGCCTCTCTGCGGTCGAAGCCTTCCGTCAGGGCGCCCATGGAGAAACCGTCGGTGATGACCACCCCGTCGAAGCCCAGCTCCCGACGCAGAAGTCCCCGGATGAACCGTGGCGACAGCGTTGCTGCGTACTCGGGATCGATCCGCTCATAGAGGATGTGTGCCGTCATCACCGCCGGCACGCCCTCCTCGACGGCCCGTCGAAACGGGAGGAGGTCTCGTTTCCGCAACTCCTCCAGCGAGCGGTCGCTCACGGGAAGGGCCTTGTGGGAATCCACGGTCGTAACGCCGTGCCCCGGAAAGTGCTTGGCTACCGGCACCACGCCGGCCTCCATACTTGCTCGTATATGCGCTGCCCCCAGCTCGGCGACGCCGGCGGGATCCCCGCCGAAGGAGCGATCCCCGATAATCGTTTCATCCTCCCGGGGATGAACATCGAGGACCGGTGCCAGGTTCATCCTGATTCCTGCCCGCCTGAGATCCGTGGCGGCAAGATAGGAGGCGCTTTCCACATACCGGGGATCCCGACGCAGCCCCTGCTGGAAAGCGGAGGGCACCCGCGCGGCCTCGGGGTAGCGCAGACCGGCAACCCGCCCCCCTTCGTGGTCGGAAGCGAACAGCAGCCCCGGCGAGCCCTTGGCCCACGTCGCGCGTTGCAGCTCCCGCGTCACCTGCAAGGCTTCGTCGTAGTTGTCCATGTTCCAGGGGTAGAGAATGAACCCGGCCGGCGGCGTCGGCTCGAGGAGGGTTTCGAGCTCTCCATCCCCTGCCGTATCGCGAGGTACGTACGCCATGAACCGTTGCCCGAGGAGCTGTTCGGTACTGAGCTCATCGAGCAAGCGCTCGACCCGGGCTTCCATCTCCGGGGTGCGTTCCGCAATCCCCTTCCCACGGCTCGGCGCGGGGGCGATTTCGACGGCACCATGTCGCCCGGCAGCGGTCCGTTCCCCCCGTTCGTCGGGCTTGGTGGCGCAAGAGAGTAACGCGAGCACACCCCCGAGTAGGATAAGGACACATAGCACGCGTCTCACGTTCCCATTGTAGCGTGAGTTTCGGCGTTTGTAGAGCCGAGACAAGCGCGGCATGTTGTCGGGATCGGTGAAAGGGTAACGCTGCAAGACGGTACGACAAACTGTTGCCCTCGGCGCCGCATGACAATCAGCGACCCCCGGCGCCGCGCGGCTTGCCACTCACCACTTCCGCAGCACCAGCGCCTTGGCGTTGAGATAGAGAAACAGGAACGACAGCAACAGGTAATAGGTCACGTCGCGGGAATCGAGCAGTCCCTTCTCGAAATCCGCGAACCGGTAACCAAGGGAGAGCCTGTTCAACAGCCCACCGAGTCCGCTAGGCAGCTCTACAACCACGCTCAGCTGATTGACGAGCGTCAGGCCGAGAAGCACCACCACGCCCAGTACGAACGCCGAGACCTGGTTCCGACACAGCGAAGAGACGAACAGTCCCACCGAAATGCACACCGCCCCCAGTAGCAACGTGCCGATGTACTGCCCGATGATCTGCCCCGTAGCGAAATCCCCGAGGGGGCTGACGGTCAGCGGTACCGGGAGCGTGAGCAAGAGCATGACCGCCAGGAGAGCAAGCGCTCCGAGGAACTTTCCCGCCACGATGCGACCTTCGGAAATCGGCAGCGTCAGAAGGACTTCCGCGGTACCGCTCTTGTGCTCCTCCGCCCACGACCGCATGGTCACCGCCGGGATCAGTATCACGAAGACGATCGGAATGATGGCAAAGAACTCACGCATGGAGGCAACGTTCTGCGCGAGGAACCGTCGCACATAGAAGAACCAGGACGAGGTGAAGGCAAGGAACACGATCACCACGATATAGGCGATGGGAGAGTTGAAATAGGTGGCAAGCTCCCTGCGGGCCACGGCAAACATCGACTTCATCGGCCCCTACCATACTCCCAAAGGCCCGCCGAACGCCAGCCCTGCAGGCATTGACGGCACCGATGCACCTGAGTAATTTACTTGCACTTGCAATCGCCCGCGTATGGGAGGCATGGGGAGAATCCATATGGCGCACGACCCGACCGCCGCGGCGGGCACCCGCCCCGCCGCCACCCGCACCACCGAGTCCGGCGCCGGCAACACCGGCATCGATGCACGAACCCGTCTCATCGTGGGCGTGACGCTCCTGGCCGCCGTTGCGGTGGCGGGAGTCGTTTTCGATTCGGTGCAGGCGTTGCGCTCGGCGCTGCACGTGATTCGAGACATGAACGTGATAACCGGGGCTCTCGTGTTCATGGTTCTCTACACCACGACTACCGTGCTCCTCATACCCGGTTCCATCCTCACCCTCGCCGCCGGCGCAATTTTCGGCGTGGTCCGCGGCACGATCTTCGTATCCTTGGGCTCTACCGTCGGCGCGACTGTCGCGTTCTTTGTGGGGCGTTACATCGCCCGAGAATGGGTTTCCCGGAAGATCGCCGGCCGCCCGAGGTTCGCCGCCGTGGACGAGGCGATCGGCCGCGAGGGCTGGAAGATCGTCGGCCTCCTCCGGCTTTCTCCCGCCGTCCCCTTCAGCTTGTCCAACTATTTCTACGGCATCACCCGGGTGAGGCCCCTCGGATACATCCTCGCCTCGTGGATCGGTATGCTCCCGGGCACTCTCATGTACGTCTACATCGGCTCACTGACGGGCACCCTGGCCGCCCTCGGGACCGAGGGGGACACGGGTTTCACGACGCTTCAATGGATTTTCTACGGCGTCGGGTTAGCTGCCACGGTCGCCGTCACCGTGCTCATAACCCGCGTTGCGCGGAGGGCCGTGAACCGCGTCCTCGACCGGCCCGAGAGTTAGCGCCCGGTGCGGGCGTAACGGTAGATGGACTCCAACAGCCGCTCCGCGTCGCTTCCGGCAAACAGATCGAGGGCCGTTCTCAGCCCCCGTGGCTCTTCCGCAAAATCGACCCGGGTGAAGTAACGAACGTAGGTTCGCTCCTCTCCCGATTGGGCCGGAAGCGGCTTTAGATACCATGAGTAATACATATCGGCGAGCCCGCCGTCGAGACTGCGTGTCATCCGACTGCGCACAAGCAACTCTCCGTCATCGAGCTCCTCGGTCATACTCGCAAGCTCATAATCATAATCCCGACCAAAAAACAGGAACTTAAAGGACGTTCGCATGAGCGCCTCATGACGCTCGCGCACCGTACCGACCGGCTCATAAGGAGGCTCTCCCTCGGCTTCTCGTGCATCACTCTCGACCACACGACGTGATATGTCGACGTAATCGTCGTAGGCGGTGATCGCCGCGAGCAACTCCTCCGCCTCGAGGGGATACACCACATGGTACTCGAGAATCGAGACCACACCGGCGTCTGAAAACTCGGGGTCTTCGAATACCTCGAAATCGAGTCTCTCCGGCTCCTCGGAAAGTCGTTGCGGCCGCGCCTCAGAAGCTTTCCCCAAGCGATACTGATACCGCGCGTCCTCACGGGCCCACAGGCCGCTTGTGATTCCGAGCAGCACAAGCACCATTATTCCGACCCGTACATGCCTATCGCTTCGTGCCAAAAACATCTCTCCCACTCGTATAGCTACGGGGCGCCAGGTGTCAACGCCCGAGAAGCGCTTGACCATGCCTGTGCGCCAAGGTATACCACGATCCGTGGGCATTTGCATCCGACGTCACAACTCGATCGCCTGCGCCCTGGCCCTTCTCGTCTTCGCGCCATTGCCCGAGGCGGATGCTGCCGACGACCTCTTCAGCCGTGACGGCCCCCGGAACCTCCACGACGTTTACATCGCGGCGGGGCGCGTGTTTCCGACTGCCGCAAAACCGCAGTCCCGGACCGCACAGCATCGGCTCATCGAGGAGCTCGCCGCAATCGATCCCGACACGGCGGCGGAGCAGGAGCGCCGACTCGACTACCGGGACGACCGGCTGCGACTGTCCTGGGATCTCGAGCTGCGGCCGGAGGCCTACGCCGAGACCAATCGAGGCTCCCGAACGTTCGCCGAGGTTCTCGAGCGCGAGGAACCGTTTGCAGAGTTCGAGACCGCCTACGGCGTTGACGGCGGCCCGCAGCTCGTGACCCGCTCGGTACTTCAACGGGAGTACCGCCTCGACCCGCCGGCAAACTATCCACCGCCGGGGGACGGCAACCCGGTTCCCTTCGAGAATAACCTCATATACGAAGGCTTCCTTCACCTTCCGGGGAAGTATCTCGAGGCCACTATCGGGCGGCAACAGGTGCATATCGGCCCGTCCCCGGACTCCTCGCTCATGGTCTCCCGTCGCGTTCCGTACCTCGACGCCGCACGGATCTCCCTGAGCCTCGGCCGCCTGCGGATGACCCATCTCGTCTCGAGCCTCGAGAACCGGGCTTCCATTCAGGAGGAGCGGGCGCAGGTTCCGGATTATCCGGCACAGCCCAACGCGGACGACCCCGACGGGCAGTACGCCTTTGGGAAGAACGCAATTCTCTATAACGTGCACTACTTCGAGTATGCGGTCGAGCGACTTCGTTTCGGTATCGGCGGCCAGATGGTCGTCGCACGCCCGATGAACGAGTTCCACCTGGGCGACTTCTTCCCGGTGTTCAGCTGGCACAACGCCGATCTCGTGCCGCACAACCTGGCGGTGGTCGTGGATGCCGCTTACGTGGCGGCCCCGGGACTGGAGCTCTACCTGCAGGCCGGCTGGGACGACATCAATGCCGATTTCGCCGGGCTGGCCGACAGCGAAATCCCTACCATCCCGGCTTACCTCGGGGGCCTGCGCTACACCGGCGTCCTCGACACGGTTCTGATCGAGGGGCTGCTCGAAGCAGGTTACACGCACTACCTGTGGGGAAGCTTCCACGACGAGGACTACTTGAGCCGTGCCGTGTATCGTCAGAATACCGACGGCGACATACGGAGTATGCCCCTCACCTCACCCTACGGACCGGGAACCGTCTGGGGCACGTTGCAAGGCGGTGTCGAGTGGGATTCGGGTTTCGGCCTCCAGCTGACCTACCGACTGCGCGCCGAGAACCCCGAAGCGAGCCTCTACGAAACCTCCTATGAGACCTCCGATGAGGTGGCGGGTACGTCGAAGCGTGTGCTCCATCGCATCTCCGCTCGACCGGTTTTTCGGGTCACGCCACGGATGGGTTTCTACGCAGAGCCGACCTTAGTGATTGATGATGGGAACGTGGGTTTCGAGGGAACCTTCGGCGCGGCCTTGCGTCTGTCGGGAACGCGGCGTCCCTGAATGCAGCACCCGCTCATCCTCATGCCCATTGGTCCCGCTACTGCCGAGGTATGCGCTTGAGCTGATTATGGGTGACCCACCGCCAGAGGAAGTTCCACAAGAACGCGGCGAACAGGCTCAGCGCCTTGGCAAGGACATAGAAGAGCTCGACATACACGATCAACAGGTACATGACCCCGGTGTGCACGAGCAGCCCCGTGCCCGCGGTTATGGCGAAGA
This sequence comes from Spirochaetaceae bacterium, assembly GCA_046540795.1. Classification (GTDB taxonomy): domain Bacteria; phylum Spirochaetota; class Spirochaetia; order DSM-27196; family PWMO01; genus JAAAOH01. The sequence continues at coordinate 6,607 of JBKHEN010000068.1, forward strand.
ACACAAACTGAAGGTCGCGACGCCCGTGCTCGTCCCCCGGGAAGACCCAGAAGGTCATGAACAGATAGTTGATCGACATGCCGAAGATGAAGCTGAAAATGCTTGCACGCACCGCCGGCACGCCGAAGACCTCGACGAGGAAGACGAGAAGCGAGTAATCTCCGACCGCCGCGGGTACGCTTGCCAATCCGGAACGGATCAGCCGAACGATCCAATGCTCGGCCCGTTCGAACAGCAGTCTCAAGGCAAGCCGTTTCATCGTTCGAGCGGTCTCACTCCGCGGGCCGGAGGGGCGCTTTCAGGCTCCGGGAGGAGCGACGAGACCGGGCCAAAGCCGATCGACGCGCCGGGAGCCGGGCTGCCCGGTTCGAAGCGTTCCATACGCATTGTCGCCATCGCTTGATGATACTTTCCCGCGTTCTTCGCGGCAACCGCCGAGGTACTCCCGTGCAACAGGCTTCTTGACACCTTACCCGGAATCCGGCTCGAGGAAGGCGCGAAGCTCCGGCACCCCGGATTCTCGGGCCTGCGCAAGCGTTCCCTCGAAGCCGACTCTCCCTTCATGTACGAAGACGATGCGATCGGCTATGCGACGAATGCTTGCAAGCTCATGGCTCACCACCACCAAGGTTACCGAGAGTCGGTCTCGAAGGGACATCATCAGCCGATCGAGGGCCGCGACGTTCTGTGGGTCGAGACCGGCACTCGGCTCGTCGAGAAACACCACCGCCGGATCGAGGGCAATGGCTCGCGCCAGCCCGGCCCGCTTCTTCATCCCCCCCGACAGCTCGGCCGGGTACAGATCCTCGCTCCCGGAAAGGTTTACCAAGCCGAGCTTCACCTCCACCATGCGTCGAATGATCGGCTCCGAGAGCCCGGTATGCTGTTCCAGCGGAATCGCAATGTTCTCGAACACCGAGAGGGAGTTCAGAAGCGCTCCGTTCTGAAAGAGCACGCCGATACGGCGCAGTGCACGCTCATAGGCGGCCTCTTCCATCCCCTGCAGCTCTTCTCCGAACAAGCGTACGCTACCGCGAGAGACAGGCACGAGGCCGAAGAACGCCTTTAAGAGCGTGGTCTTGCCGCTGCCGCTTCCGCCGACGATGCACGTGATCTCGCCTGCTCGGATACGGCAGTCGACGCCGTTGAGTACCGTTACCTCGTCGTAGGCAACCTCGACGTCCCGCGCTTCGGCAATCAGTCGCTCACTCATATGCGCTCAGGTTAGGTAGACAAAACTGAAGAACACGTCGATCACGATGACCGAGAAGATGGAAGCCACCACCGACTTCGTCGTCACGACCCCGACTCCTTCGGCCCCGCCTTCCGCCTGCAATCCGTAGTAAGCCGCCACGATGACGATCTGCCAGGCGAAGACCACGCTCTTTGCAAAGCCCGTGACCACGTCGGCCGGTGAAAGTACGTCCAGAAGCTGCCCTATGAACGTGTGAGCCGACAGCCCCAAATAGGGAACACTGATAAGCATGCCGCCGGCAACGGCCACGAGCATCGAGATCATCGTCAAGACCGGCATCACCGCGGTGATGGCCAGTACTTTCGGGACCACCACGTAGCGCAGCGGATTCACTCCCATCACCCGAAGCGCGTCCAACTCCTCGGTCACCTTCATCGTTGCGATCTCCGCCGCTATCGCCGATCCGCTGCGGCCGGCTACCAGCACGGCGGTGAGCATCGGACCCATCTCCCGCACGACGAACAGGGCGAGCAAGTTCACCACGAAGATGTTCGCCCCGAAAAGCCGCAGCTGCGCCGCCGACTGCAAAGCTACGATGAAGCCAACGATGAAGGAGAGCAATCCGATGATACCGATCGACTGCACGCCGATGCGCAGCGACTGCACGACGAACGAGCCCCGCGGGCGTTTGCCCCGCCCCAGAAGATCGACCAGTGTCCAGCCAAGGCTATCGGCGGCTATACGAAGGTACTCTCTGAATCCTCCGATCGAGCTTCGAAGCCGCTCCCGTGAGCCCCTAAGCAGCGCCCGGGGCTGTCCCCGCTCCCGCGCGCCCTCCGCGCCGACGGTGAAAAGGGAAAGCGCGTCACGAAGGCGCTCGGAACCACCTTCGAGATCAACCTGCGGACCCGCGCGCTCGCGGGCCAGCTCTATCAGTGCGACCCCGGCGCTGTCGGTCTCCTCCACGGCGGAACAGTCGATCCGCCTCACCCCCCGCAGGTCGAGCCTCTGCAGGTCATCGGTAAGCCGGGGGACCGTCTCATAGGTGAGACGGCCATGAAAGCTCAGAGTCGCGCCGTCGGCTGAGCGGGATACCCCTGCCATGGCCTATTCGAAAGAATCCGGCATCCGCTCGACGAACTCGCCGAGCTCGGCGGATAGCATTGCCGCCGCCGCCTCAACGAACGCCCGGGGAGTGTCCTCTTCGAGCGGATGCCGAGCCGTAAACGAGTGAGCGGTGATTTCTTCGCCGTTCCGTGCATCGACGAGGAGGAATCTGCCCGCCACCTCGGCCTCCGCTTCCCGCTCATCTCTGCAACAATGGTAGGTGAGCGCATCGATTTCTGTGCGCACTTCGAGCTCCCCCTGCCGGCGACGTCCCCGAACGACCGCTCCGAATCGACCACTCTCGAGCAACCCTTCCCGCACCAGCGAAGCGATCCCCGCCGAGGGAGTGACCGCCCACAAATCGGCGCTGAGGTAACGAACCATGGGCCCCTCGAGCCGCTGCAGTAACTGCCGGCGGTCGAACATCGGCGAGACCTCCGCGTCACGGACAATCACCCGCGGCCCTTGTCCCCCGGCCGAGGCGCCGTCCGCCGTCGCCGTCTTGTCGGTACCCGCAAAATCGGCTGCGGCACCGTCGAACTCCAGCAGATAGTAGGTAGTGCGCTCCGATGAGCCGCCGGGGGAAATGCATCCCCCAAGCAGCAGAGACATCGCAAAGGAGACTGCAACCGCTTCGCTCACCACCCGACAGGTCCTCATTCTCCCGCCCCTTTAGCGGATCAGCCGCGAGGGATCCTCGCTAATCATGATCGCGAAGTTGTTGAGATACTCCAGGGTCTCCTCGAGCAACAGAAGCGAGTCGAGGAGCCCGTCTTCACCCGCTGCGACGACCGACTCGATGTTTCGAATGCTCTCCTCGGTCTGCACCACCGTACGGTTGAGGCCGGTGAGCAGCCGCCCCACGTCCTCTCCGGTCCCTCCCTCGGCAAGCTCGGCCATCATCGTGTTCAGTTGCACCGTGGTCATCGAGAGGTTCCGACTGGTAGACTCCAGCCCCGCAATGGCTTCCGACAGGGGCCGTCTGTTTTCCTCCACGAACCCGTCCACGTTCCGGACGATGCGACTGATCCGCCCCCGGTTCTCACCGATGATTCCAGCTGCATCGTCGAGGGCCTGCTCGAGCTTCTCCTGATTCTCCCCGCGCAGAAGCTCCGAGAGGCCGAACACGATGAACTCCACTTCGTTGGCAATGTTGGTAGCCGGTCCCGTAAGCCGATCCAGGGTGGAGGGTTCGGCGGGTATGCGCGACCCTGCCGCAAGCGGCGGCTCTTCGGCTCTTGCCCCGAAGAGCTCGATCTCCCGCAGCCCCGTTATGCCCACCGGCACCAGACGGGCCTTAATCCCCTCCCGAAGCGGCGTCTCCTCACGGATCGACACCTCCACCATCACTTGGTCGAGGGCCTCACCGCCGAACTCCACGCCCTCAACGGTTCCGACGGAGATACCGTTGTAGCGCACCGTACTGCCGATCTCCAGACCGTTGACCGAAATCCCGCGGAAATCTACGAAATAGTTCGAGCGGCGCTCGAACGCATTTTCTCCGGCGATCACGAAGATGAACCCCCCGATCGCGAGGAACCCGAGGGAGAGAAACAGAATGACCCGCATCCGCTGAGCCCGCGTCGCCACGGCTCAAATGTATCAGAGTTACCCCGCCTTTTCCATCGGCCATCTGCGGTGTGCGGATGATTGGCCCGGGGTGCCGCTACAGTGCCTCGCGGACCGCCGAGAGGAACTCGCCGATCGGGCGGCGCACCACCAGGTCCGCATGTTCATCGAGCGGCGTCTCCGAGAGGGTGACTATGAGAAGCCGGGCCCCGTTCCTCACGGCGATCTCGGGGATTGCCGCGGCGGGATACACTATCAGGGTGGAGCCTGCCGCCACCATGCAATCGCAGTCTCGAGCAATTCGTTCCGCTCGGGCAATGCGGTCCCCATCGAGCTGCTGGCCGAAGGATATCGTGTCCGGCTTCAGTAGCCCGCCGCACTGCGGACAGCGGGGTGCACCCGTATCGAGGTCCAGGTCGCGAAAGATCTCCTCGGAATCCACCCGATACGAGCATGACAAGCACGTCGTCTCCCGTGTGTTTCCGTGCAAATTGACGACGAGCTCCCGCGGCAGGCCGCTCTTCTCGTGCAGGCCGTCGATGTTCTGTGTGACCACCCCGAGCAGCTTACCCGCCCGGCACAGATCGACAAAGAAGCGGTGCCCGGCGTTGGGCTCCGCGTCTCTGACGGCGGGCCAGACGTCGGCCTTGCGCTGCCAGTACAGCCGCCGCTTTTCGGGATCATTCAGGAACTCATCGAAATAGACGGGCTGGAAGCGGTTCCAGATACCGCCCTTGCCGCGGTAGTCGGGAATCCCGGATTCGGTACTGATTCCGGCACCGGTAAAGCCCGCCACCCGCTCGGCCGCAGAGACGAGCTCCGCAAATCGTCTCACCTCGTCGCTCATGGTACTCCACTCTCGCCTCGAACATGCTACCATAGCGATACGTACCCGACCAGCGGAGGTGGGCATGCTTATCGTCCTGTTGAGCGACTTCGGTCTTTCCGATTCCTACGTCGGCGTCATGAAAGGGGTCATGGCGGGTGTCGCGCCCAACATCCATCAAGTCGATCTCACCCACGAGGTTCCCGCTTTTGACGTGGTCTCGGGTTCGTACCTGCTGTACTCGGCGTGGAACTACTTTCCCAAGGGCAGCGTCTTCCTCGCGGTCGTCGATCCGGGCGTCGGCACCGCGCGCCGGGAGCTCGTCGCCTCCAGCGGGGGGAAAGTGCTCATAGCCCCGGACAACGGCATCGTGTCGCTTGTGAAGCGCATGAACCCCGACACCCGCTGCTACCGGGCCCGGCAGGACCTCCTCTCCGAGATTCGCCTGGCAAAGCCTCCCTGGGCGAACACCTTCGACGGGCGTGACGTCTTCGCCCCGCTTGCCGCGCTGGCGGGCGCTGAGGGGTTGGTGCGTGTCCGCGGGACGCAGATTTCCGACCCCGTGCTGACCGACCGGGTGAGCTGCTCCGTCGACGCGGAGAGCGAACGGCTCACCGGAACCGTCATCCACATCGATCACTTCGGCAACTGCATCAGCTCTATTCACTACGACGATGCACGCCGGCTCTTCGGAGAGAACGGGCATACCGACATCAGCCTCCGGATCTCCGCCGGAGGGAGCGTCACGTTGCCCGGGGTGAGGTCCACGTATTCCGAGGTCGAACAGGGTGAGCCGGTTGCCTACTGGGGCAGCGTGGGCTTCCTCGAAATCGCGGTTCGAAACGGCCACGCGGCGTCTATGCTGGGGATACAACGCAGCGACCGCGTCGGGGTTACTCGGGCTCCTCGGGGCTGATCGGCGTGAACGCCTTGGTGCGAAGCGGGCCGAGGTAATGATCCGCAAGGAAGCCTAAGGGTTTCACCGCAACATCGAACTTCCGCGAGAGCTCGGCAAGAACCTCCCGCGCTTCCTCGGCGGAAGGCACGGGAAGGCGCGCCGCTTCTTTGTAGAAGTACTTCCCACACTCGTGGTAGTCCTCCATACGCTTTTTCTCTCGATTCCGGACCAGCCGACGCCTCTCGCCCTCTCCCGCGACCGTCGGCAGGAGGTACTCCGGGAAGATCGCCACGGTGAAGAGACACACGTCGGCAATCCGTTTGTAGATGGAAAACCGTTCGGCTCCTTCGGCCACCTCACTGAACCGGATCAGGCTCTCCACGTCGAAATCGCTAAACGAGTAGCGACGGTAGATTCCGCGTCGGACGGGCACGATTACGGAGAAGGACCGAATCTTCACAAAGGAGGCAAGCATCTGCGAAAGGTAGACCAGAACCGACTTCCGCTCCAGCAGCTCCAGGATTCGTGTGGTGTCGAAGATGACCATCATCTTGTTGGTGGCCTTCTCAAAGGTAAACGGCCGGATCCTCAGGTCCTCCCGGGCGCGAATAAGCAGCACCGCAAAGAGCAATTGCGGGGAAACGTCGAGAACCGGCTCCGGGTTCTGCAGAATGTGTTCCGCAAGGGCGGGATCGGAAACCATGCCGTCGAGGATGTCTTCGTCATCCCGCAGCATCGCCACCACGCGATTCCGATCGGGACGCTGCGGCATGAAGAAACCGGCGAGAAACCGCAGATCCTTATCTCCGAAATCCCAACGCACCTGCACCGTGAACCCCCTCCTCGGCTAATATCGGCATACAGACGGACGATCGCCAACGGAAAAACCCGGTCGGACCGTGCGGATTCGACCGTTCGTGCAATCCGCATTCATTATTGACAAGCCGGCGAGCGCAGCCTACAATTACCATGTAAATCCGTGGACATATCTGCGCGTTGCGCAAATCCACTCATAGAGGAGAGTACCATGAAGGCAAAGATAGACGCAGATCTCTGCACCGCCTGTGAGCTGTGCACCAGCACGGTCCCCGAGGTATTTCAAATGGGCGACGAGGTCGCCGAGGTCATCGTTGACGAAGTCCCCGGCAATCTCGAGGATGCCGTAAAGGAAGCAGCCGAAGACTGCCCCGTGGAAGCCATCATTCTCGAATAGCGCAGACGGATTCTATTGAAACCATACGGGCGGTCCTCAGGGCCGCCTTTTTTGTATCCTGCTTCCGTGGATCTTGCTTCCATGGCGAGAATCGAGGCGTTGTTAGAGGCTCCCGCGGCCGTCACGGTTGCTTCTTGCCAAACCCCGACGGTTCCTTTACAAAGATGCTGTGG
>JBKHEN010000069.1:0-13586 GCA_046540795.1 Spirochaetaceae bacterium
TCGCGCCGCATCCGCACGATGCGCCAGGGACGTAGGAGCAGCAGCGCCGCGTCGCGGACGCGCCATTCTACAAGGCGGTCGAGGCGGCGCACCACCGGTACCAGCAGCAACAATCCCAGCGCGGCAATGCTGAAGTAGATGCGGTAGACGTCCATCCCCTCGAACCCGAGGCTATGGAGTAGGCCGAGGATGCCGCCGCCGATGACCGCGCCGATGAGGCCGGCGGCGGCACCGGAGACGATGCGCATCACCATCGCGCTGCCCACACGATCACCGCCCTCGACCACGCTCAGAAAGTAGTGGTTGATAGCGACAATGAGCCCGAACTTGCTGTAGCCGGCAAGGAAGAAGGCCGCCAGCGTCGGCATAAGGTGGAACGCCGCGGGGGCCGTCGCCCAGAATACTCCTACCAGCGCGAGCACCGCGACGTAGATGATGATGAGCGGCCGCGGTCCCACGCGGTCTGCGATAATGCTGTTTACCATGCTCGCAAGCATCCCCCCGGAGAGGGTGACAAGTGAGAGGCTGAGCGCTTCGTAGTCGGAGAGCCCATAGCCGTTCTTCACCGTGATGAGCGCGAAAGGGATCACCACGGTGAAGGCGGCGATACCGCTTGCCCATGCGTAGAGGGTCTTCCGCATGGACGGCAGGTGCCACACCCGGGAGAGCACCTCCGACAGCGGCTTCCGTGCGGAGTGCCGCGGTACCGTAGATTCGGGCACGTGGGAGAGCACCCAGCCGACATATATCCCGAGCGCCCCGCCGAAACCGATGAGCATCTGGAACACCCAGGTTTGTGGAACGCGGTTGAGGACGATGATGACAACGACAAGCGTCAGCAGTTGGCCGGCGGTCGTGCGGATCCAGTTTCCCGAGATGAAGCGGCCGCGGTCGGCGCCGGTGGTTATTTCGCCGATGACCGGAGAATTGCCGACCAATCCGACGGCACGAAACGCCGCAAAGCCGAAGCCACCGGTGAGGATGATCGCGGTCCGCACCCATTGTGGGGCATCCGCCGGGAGGAAGGGGGCAACCACCAGAATCAGCACCGAAAGATTCCGGAGCACCCAACCGAGCCCCCAGGTGCGCGCCGCGCCGATCCGGGCGGTCAGGTGCTTCCCGACGATCATGAGCGGCATCGTGAGGTGGATGAAGGAAGCGAGCACCGCGAGGGCCGAATCTCCCACGCCGTTGCGGATGGCATAGAGGATGAGCATGCTGTCCATCAACAGCACCACCGAGACTCCGTTCAGGGCGGCAAAGCGGCGGACGAGACGTTGCCCCCGCTGTATTTCGAGACTCGGGAGCTCGCTGGGGATGCCGGGCATACTCATATTGTCCACGCGTCCGGATCGGCCGGCAAGACGTCGACTGCACATTTCGTTGTAAGAATGCGGAGTTCCGGGTTATCCTCCTGGTACGTGGGCATCAACAAGGTTGCACTCTTTACAAACGAATACCCGCCCCATGTCTACGGCGGGGCCGGCGTGCACGTAGAGTATCTCAGCCGCGCGCTCGCCGAGCTTGTCGCGGTGGAGGTTCGCTGCTTCGGCGAGCAGAACTACACCGACGGCAACCTCACCGTACGCGGCTACCGGCCCTGGGAGGAGATGTCACGCAACACCGACCCGCGCTTCACCGGTGCCCTCGGCGCCTTCTCCCGCAGTCTCGCCATGGCCAAGGACACCCTCGATGCGGACGTAGTCCACTGTCACACCTGGTACACGCAGATGGGAGGCCTTCTCGCCGGAAAGCTCTGGGACATTCCGTTTGTGCTGACCACCCACTCCCTCGAGCCCCTTCGCCCGTGGAAAGCGGAGCAGCTCGGCCCTGCCTATCACTTGAGCAGCTGGATGGAGCGCACTGCCATCGAAGGCGCCGACGCCGTCATTGCCGTCTCACGGGAAACCCGAAACGATGTCTTCGACCACTTCGGGGCCGCCGAAACGAAAACCCACGTCATCCACAACGGCATCGACCTGGAAGAGTATCGCCCCACCGCTGAGGCGGATGCCCTCGAGCGGTACGGGGTCGACCCGACCAGGCCGTTCGTGCTCTTTGTCGGTCGCATCACGCGGCAGAAGGGCATCATCCACCTCGTGGACGCAATACCGGAGATCGACCCGCGGATTCAGGTGGTGCTCCTTGCCGGGGCGCCGGACACCGAGCATATCGCCCGCGAGATGACCGACCACGTGGCCCGGGCCCGGGAGAAGCGGGCGGGTATCACCTGGGTCGACGAGATGGTGAGCCGGCGCGACGTTATCCAGTTCTACTCCCACGCGACGGTCTTCGCATGTCCGTCGGTCTACGAGCCCTTCGGGATCATAAATCTCGAGGCCATGGCCTGCGAGACGCCGGTTGTCGCACCACGTGTCGGGGGAATCCCCGAGGTGGTGGTTCCCGAGGAGACCGGCATTCTCGTCGACCTCGAGCTCGAGCCGGGCACCTTCAGCCCCAAAGACCCGGAGGCCTTCTCCCACGGCCTCGCGGCCGCGATAAACCGTATCGCCGGCGACCCTGCCCTGGCGAAGCGCATGGGCACGGCCGGTCGCAGGCGGGCGGAGGAGCAGTTCAGCTGGCGCGCCATCGCGAAAAAGACCCTCGACCTCTACGAAGTGCTCGCCGAGCGGCGCGCCGAGGGCTAACCGACGCCGTGGGCTGAGGGGCATGACGACAGGACTGCAGCGTTCCCTGCGAATATCCACCTGCCTCTCATATTCGTTCCTCCAGCATAGTAGTTATAACTAACTAACTGTTTGCCGTTGTGCGCGGCCCCGGTTTCGTCGTGCACACCCCCGGTTTTGATCACGCGGAGACCATCCTGACGAGCGATGTTGCAAGCTCCTCCCCCTGCTTGTAGAGGTCGAAGTCATAGTTGCTCAAGCGCCACCGGGTCACCAGGAGCCGCAGCGAGCCGAGTACGGCTGCGGCCAGATGCTCCACCGGCACGTCGGTTCGAAACGTTCCCGTCGCAATCCCCTCCTCGAGGATCTCGTGCACCGCCGCATGGGCCACTCCCATGATACGAACGATGGAAGCCGCCAGAGCCGGCTCGTTCTTGAAGATTTCCTCGGCAAAAATGACTCCCGAGGTTGCCGGAGATTCGATGAACCGCTTCGCGTGCCGGCGAAACAGCTCCCGTAGCTTCTCCTCGGGGCTCATAGAAGACTGCGCGATATCGGCAACCGCGCATCGGCTCCACTCGCCGAAGTACTCGAGAATGGCAACAAGAATGGCATGTTTGTTCTCGAAATGCCGGTAGAGCGCGGGCTCGGAGATGCCGATCCGCTTCGAGAGATTCTTTATCGTGAGTTCCTGGATACCCCGCCGAGCGATGATGTCCGTCGCCGTGTTTACGATCTCCTGCTGTCTGTCGGTGAGCTGCACCGCTTTCTCCTCTGCTTATACTATAGTAGTGAATGTTCACTAACAATGTAGCAGCGCGACCCCCTCTTGTCAAGCTCACGACAGCGGTCGGCATGATTCGCCGGGCGGTATGTGGCCAACCAGCTACTTCTTCGTCGACTCGAGGGCCTCGACGGTGTTCACGTACTTCTCGTGAATCATCTGCATGTCGAAGTCGTAGAACTTCTTGAGCATCGCATCGAGCTCAGCCTTGTCGTAGTGTCGCTCGGTGTCCGGGAAGAAGTGATCGTCCTCCTTGCGGATGTGCTCCGGGTAGAACTCAATGAGCCTGCTTATGACTTCGAGCACCTCGTTGAGGCGGCTGTGGTCGCCCCCGATCACGGCGTCCTTTGCGTCGACCAGTCGCGCAGTGAGCTCCCGGCCCAGCTTGTGCTCCTCGATCAACTCCCCCATCAGGGCGGCCTCGTTTTCCGACAAGGGCTTATTCTTCAAACTGTCGAAGAGAATGTCCTCCTCCTTGCCGTGGTGACAGCGGTCGGCGTAGGTGCGGATGAAATCGACAATCTTGTCTATGAACACCGGGTCGAGCTCCCCGCCGGCTTCGAGTCGCTTCTTCTCGACCGCAAGGATCTCGATGGCTCGCTCGATCGTTCGGTGCTCGATCATCAAGCACCCGTTCGGCTTGCGGCATCCGTGTTTTCTCATGTCGTCCTCCTCCAGTAAACTTGACTTCTTTAATTACATTATAGGACGAAAACGATCTTCCCGCCGACACATATGAGACGATTTCGGTAGTTTTCGGTATGATTTCGTCGTGTGCATCGGAACCTCCGCCATCGCGAAGCGCATTGTAATCACCGGTCCCCGAGGCAGCGGCAAAACAACGCGGGCTGCGGAGCTCGTTACCGAATACCGCGGCGCGGGCCAACAGGTAGCCGGCGTGCTCTCGCTCCACGACCACCCCGACGATCCGAGGCTCGAGGCCTATCGACTGCTGCTCCTCTCTACCGGCGAGACCCACGTCCTTGCCCGGCGCTCACAGCGCCCCACCCCGCCGTCCACACGCTTTTCCTTTTCCGAGACCGCCTTCGAAGCCGCCCGCCGGGAGCTTTCCGCGGCGGCCGCCGATCTGCTCCTCGTGGACGAATGCGGTCCCCTCGAGCTCCAAGGCGGGGGGCTGTGGCATTCGGTGGAGCCGGTGTGGGCCGCGTTTCCCGGTGATGTTGCCGTGGTAATACGCGAGCGACTTCTCGACGCGCTCGTCGCGGCTCTCGAGGCGGCCCGACGCTCGGGGCCGCCGTATGAGATCATCCGGATAGCACCGGGGGAGAGCCCGCGGCCGCATCCGTGGTGAGGAGGCCGCCGCATGCCGGGTCACGCCGGCACGGCGAGCGACTGCAGCCCTACCGCCGCGGCAAGCACGGCGGCAGCCACCGCCGGAAAGACAAGCCGGCTGAGAACGCCGCAGCCGGCGCACCGGCCGCGCCGAGCTCAACGCCGAGATATCCGTCCCAGTACTTGGGAAACCATCCGGTGAGCGCTATGAGGCCGCCGAAGGTGGTGAAATACACGCCAACCAATGCCCAGGTTCGCCACACCGCCGCCGACGTCTTGAGCGTGTCAACGGCTCTGCCGCGCGGGAACAGCACCTGCCCGTGTCGGGAGGCCACCTCACGGGCGCGCGCCGGATCGCTACCCTGAGAAGGAGCGCAAACAGGCCCGGAGCAATGTTTCCGATCCCCGCGTAGGCGCCGAGCGCGCTGCCCTGCGACCGCCGGGGAAACCAGTACGATGTCCGAGCGGGAAGAGCTCCCGCAGCATCCCCTCGCCGAAGGTGATGATCGCCCACACACCCGCCACCCCGACAACCGAGGTGATCAAGAGAATGAGAAACGGCGTCCTTCCCCCGTCCGGATCCACCATGGCGAAAAAGGGAATCCGCAGAAGAGAGCCGGAGAGGTGTCGGTGTTCCGTTGCCTCGCTGAGCTCGAAGAGGAAGGTATACTTCGACATGAAGGGCGCACGATTCATGTCGTCGATCCGGCGCGCCTGCGAGAACGGGCCACTGCCGATGACTAGCGGGCCGTGACCATCGTTCGCTACGGCGGACCGGGTCGCCGCCGGTCCGCCATGACGGCATCAGGATCGATCTCTTAACGTATGCGAAGGGTCGATGTGGATATCGAACCGGCGCAGGACGCCGCTCATGCTGAACATCCACACCCGCCGGCGTTACGGTCTCACTCGCCGAGCTCACGAATCGTCCGGTTCAGATCGAAACTGCGCTCGGAGATGAACCTGAGCACGGCTCGCTGGAAAGCCGCGGCAACGTCGGGGCGCTCGGCTTCGAGATCTCGCAAAGCCGCCGTCGAAAGACCGTAGCATCGGCCGGCTTTCGTCGCCACGACCGTTGCCGCCCGAGGACGTCCGGCAAAGACCTCGAGCTCGCCGAAGATCGCCCCCGGCAGGACCGTTCGCAGCCTCATTGCCGGCTGCCCACCGCGCTCGAGAAAGACTCCGTACTCCCCGGACTCGGCGATGTAAAGATGCTCCGCCGGGTCACCCTCCCGCATCAGAACCGTGCCGCGCGGCGCATCGTGGCGGGTCGCATAACTACGCACGACGGAGGCGGTGTCGCCGTCCGGGAAGAGCTTGGTAAGGATCTCGTCGATGCCGGCCGAGATTTCAGGCGCGCCGGCGGCCGGGACCTCCTTCCCCGCCGAGGTGATGAGCTCCTCTTCGCATGCCTCGAGCGCATGATCCAGGTCGGGGTAAAAGGATACCGTGCCGGTGTGGGCGGCCCGAACGCTGCTGTTCTGCATCTGCCGCGTTCCCACCGGCCCGAGACCGCACATCATGATCCGGATGCCGCGGTCAGCGGCGGTACGGATAACCTTGTCCATGACGATCTCCGCTGCACCGTCGATCCCGCGCACGTGCCGAAAATCGAGGATGAAGAACCAGGGCGCCGGCCGCGAGGCGTCGTCCAGGCGTCGTCTGACATGAGTCGAAATGGTGTAGGCGGTGGCGAAGAAGAGAAACCCCCGAAGGCGCGCGACGTGGATGCGGTCGCCGTTCTTGCGCAGGAGCTCCCGCACCGCAAACGGCCATTCGACGTTGCTCTGCGCCGCGCGTCCGGACATCTCCTGATACACCACCTCGGTGCGTCCGTAGTTGATCACAAAGATGACCATCGACGCGAGCACGCCGATTGCCATTGCCTCGAGGATCCCGACAAAAGCGACGGCCACGAGCATGCCGATTCCCACGAGGTAGTCGCTGCGGCGCAGACGGAACCACCCGTCGTAGAGCCAGTCAGCGAGGAAGCCCAGACCGACAAACACGAGGAGCGCCCCGAGCACGGGCTTGGGAAAGAGCACAAGGAGGTCGCCGCCGAAGAACACCGCCGCAGCGCAAACGGCCGCCGTCGTGAGCGTCGTCACCCGCGACGTGGCATCCATGCGCGTTGCGAAGGCGGTATAGCCGACGCTGTGGTATGAGATCGGGCTCCCGACCAGGAGCCCGACCGCGTTCGCGGCCGCGTTCGCCGTGAGCTCGCGGTCGGGGCGGGCGTCGGCACCGGTAAGCAGCTCGACGGCGCCGATGTTGAGCATTGCCGCGAGAGCGCTGACAGCCACAGCGGTCAGCAGAGTGCCCCATTCCGCGAGGATGAGTGACCATCTGGCGGTTTGTAACACGTGTGCCGAGAGCGGCAGCCACAGCCGCTGTGAGCTGAACCGCCCCATGAGCCACCCTTCGGCGGTCGCCTCGGCAACGGTGCCGCCGGAGGCAAACAACGCGGCGTAGAATGTGGCCGTGCCCACGGCCACCGCGACCGGAAGCAGCAGCGGGTGCCGCCCGGTGCGCCTGGAGATTAGCAGGACGCCGAGCGCAAAGAGGAGCGCCGGCAGCCACCTCAGGATAACGTCGGACGAAAAGAGGAGGACAAGCTGCTCCGGCCGGGGCCAGAAGCCGGTCATCGAGGTGAGCGCGCCGCGCATCATGATCCAGCCGACACCCGCGAGAAAGCCGCCCACAACCGGATACGGCATCACCCGCACGAAGCGAGCCAGACCCAGGCGCGCGGTCAGTAGAAAGACGACGGCAGCCACCGCGCTGGTCGCCATGATGGCCGCAATGACGGTGTGGAATGCGTCGGTCGCTGGGAGCGGTGCGGAGAATCCCGCCGCGATGGCGGTCGCAACGGCCGCCATTATGGCGATCGGGGTATCCTGCGGCACGAGAGCGGCGCTCGGAAGCGTCGAAAGGATGGCTCCGACGGTAAGCGTAAGTGCGGTGCCAAGCAGCAGGAGGGAGGCCCCGCGCGAGACAAACGGAGCGAGGCTGTCGGAGAAGATAAGAGAAGCGTAGGACAGCTGAAACAGTGCCGTTATAATACCGAGCAGCAAGCCTGCCGCGACGCCCGCGAGTGCTCTGCCTGCCGGGGACCCACCGGCCGATCCGTGTGCCATGGCGGCATTGTACTAGTTGTCGGGCGTTGTTCGCGACATCGGGGCGAAGATCGTCGATGAGACCGACAGTCTCATCCATCGCCGACGCCACAGCCGCGAGCGACCCGCAAGACGGCTCTTGGTGCCCATGCTACAGCCGGCTGATCAGCCCCGGGTTTCACGGACCTCGGAGAGAACCGCCCGCAGCGCGCTTGCCGAAATTGCCAAAATTGAAAAAATTGCTTGTTTCCGTTCAAGAACCGTGGTAAAGTGTATAAGGCGGAAAAGTCATTTTTTTCTAAAAAGATGGCCTAGTTGGTTTTGCGTGTCGTCTGCCGCTCGCGGGCGGACAATGTGAAGGGGGAAACGATGTTTCGATTGAAGAACATGAAGCTGAAGCCGAAGCTGGTGTTACTGTTCCTCGTGGTAGGGATCATCCCACTTGCCGTCGTCGGCTTCTGGGCCATACAGCTCTCAAGTGACGCGCTCATGGAGAGCTCGTATCATGAGCTCGAGGCGCTGCGAGAGGTGAAAACGAACCAGTTAGAGAGCTACTTCGATGAGCGCCGGGGCGATCTGAACGTGTTGGCGAACACCGTAGCGTCGCTCGAACGGGCGTTGTTCAAGGAACTGGAAGCGGTGGATCACAACAAACGGCGGGCGGTGGAACGATACTTCGCTCAGAACGATATCTCCCCGGAAGACGTTACATCGGGAAGCGAGGTCCATGAGACAATGAACGACATCGTCGCCGACCGCACCGGACTCGGGGAAACCGGCGAGTCCTATGTCGTGGAGGAACGCGACGGCCGCTATTTCTTTCGAAGCGACATGGAGACCATGGGCGACGGTGATTATGTTTTCGGTTACGACGCCACCGACATCGCCCCGGAATATATGGAAAGTGCCCTGCGGGGAGAGAGCGGCTCGGAGGTTTTCACGGACTCCGCGGGGGATCTGGTGGCGGTGGTTTACCATCCTCTCGATTTGCCCGACATGAATTGGGCCATGATCACCAAGATGAATCTCGAGGAAGCCATCGTGCCGCAACTGGAGGGAGAATCTCAAGACTATTACACCAACTACATCGAAGAGTACGGCTACTATGATCTATTCCTTATCCATCCTGAAGGTCGAGTCTTTTACACTGTGTCCGAGGAATCGGACCTGAACACCAATATCGTCGATGGGGAGTACGCGGATTCCAGCCTCGGCGAAGCGGTCCGAGCCGCCCTGGACAGCGGTAGCTTCGCCTTCGGGGATTTCCAGCCCTACGCCCCCTCTGATGATGAGCCGGCATCGTTCATCGCGCAGCCCCTGCTGAACGATCAGCAAGAGACGGAGCTCGTAGTGGCTTTGCAGCTGCCGCTCACCGGAATAAACGAGATCATGCAGGAGCGCACCGGCATGGGTGAGACGGGAGAGACATACCTCGTCGGCCCCAACCACTTGATGCGCTCGGACTCCTATCTCAACCCGGAGGACTACTCCGTGGACGCCTCATTCGCGCGGCCGGAGACGGGCAGCGTCGAAACCGAAGCCGCCGACGCGGCATTGGACGGAGAGGCGGATTCGCGGATCCTTGAGGATTACACCGGCACCTCAGTCCTCTCCGCCTTCGCGCCCGTGGAGGTCTACGACACAACCTGGGCAATGCTTGCCGAGATAGACGAAGCGGAGGTGAGCGCACCGGTGCGGAACCTTGTCACCGCCGTAGTGATTGCCGCCGCGGTCATCTCGATTATCGTAGCGCTGATCGCCTTCTTCGTGGCCATGAGTATCGCCCGGCCGATGATCCGCGGTGTCTCTTTTGCCGAATCGGTGGCGGCCGGCGATCTCACCGCCGACCTCGAGGTACACCAGAGGGACGAGATCGGCACACTTGCCGACGCATTGCGGGAGATGGTACAGCAGCTCAAGGGGGTGGTGGGCGACATTACCACCGCCGGACGCAACGTCGCCACCGGTAGCGCGCAGATGTCGGAAAGCGCGCAGGAGCTCTCGCAGGGGGCAACCGAACAGGCCTCGAGCACGGAAGAGGTCTCCTCCTCCATGGAGGAGATGGACTCCAACATACAGCAGAACGCCGATAACGCATCGCAGACGGAGAAGATCGCCCAGAAGGCCGCCGAGGATGCTCAACAAGGCGGCACTGCCGTGCAGCAGACCGTAGATGCCATGCGCAATATCGCGGAGAAGATTTCCATCATCGAGGAGATCGCGCGGAACACCAACCTGCTCGCCCTCAACGCGGCGATCGAGGCCGCTCGGGCCGGGGAACACGGCAAGGGCTTCGCGGTAGTCGCCTCCGAGGTGCGCAAGCTTGCCGAGCGTAGCCAGAAAGCGGCCGCCGAGATCGGCGAGCTCTCCACCAACAGCGTGGGCGTCGCCGAGGAGGCGGGCAAGCTGCTCGAAGCACTAGTGCCCGACATAGAGAAGACGGCGGAGCTCGTACAGGAGATCAACGCCGCAAGCGCGGAGCAACGCTCGGGTAGCCAACAGGTGAACAAGGCGCTTGCCCAGCTCGACCAAGTCGTCCAGCAGAACGCCTCGCAGGCCGAGGAAATGTCGAGCATGGCCGAGGAGCTTTCGGGACAGGCGGACACGCTACAGTCTACGATCTCTTTCTTCAAGGTGGACCAAAGTGCTGAGGCCGAGCGGCGACAGATTGCCGATCAGTCCGGAACCGGCACCGCAACCAAGGGGCGGTCAACGGCCACAGCGGGCGGCCGGGCACAGTCGACCGCCGGCGGCAGCGGCGGCCGCAGCACACGAGAAGGCGACGACCACGGGACCGCGGCTAAGACCTCAGGTACCGCGGCCAAAGGAAAGGGTACCGGCACGCAGAAGCAGGAGGCCACCGGCATCACTCTCGCCCTCGATGAAACAGGCGGACAATCCGCGCAAAGCGGTGAAACCGCTGCGGCGGAGACAAGCGACGAGGACTTCGAGGAGTTCTAACGGGGGCCTTTCCGCGGTCGGGTCGTTTCCGAAGTAGGCGGTTGCGCGGCAGCCGCCTACTTCGACACCCCCGCTCGACGCATCGCAAGAACACCGCTACTCTGTTAAGACGCATGACCACGAAGCAAGAGATTCGGTTCGGCTCGGCCGCGGCGTCGATGCAGCAACTCCCGGACGGCTCGGTGGATCTCGTACTCACCTCACCGCCCTATCCGATGATCGAGATGTGGGACGAGAGTTTCACCGCTTCGGCACCGCAAGTCGCCGGGGCCCTCGAGCGGGGAGAGGGAGACACGGCCTTTGCTCTCATGCACGAGATTCTCGACGACGTATGGCGAGAGTGCCGTCGTGTGCTGAGACCCGGAGGCTTTCTGTGCATCAACATCGGCGATGCGACACGGACGCTCGACGGGAACTTCCGCCTCTACAGCAACCAGGCCCGGATCGCGCGGTTCTGTGAGTCGCTGGGTTTCCAATCGCTCCCGCCGGTCATCTGGCGGAAACAGACAAACGCGCCGAACAAATTCATGGGCTCGGGGATGCTCCCTTCCGGCGCGTATGTAACCCTCGAACACGAGTACATCCTCATCCTCCGCCGCGGGGGAAAGCGCACTTTCCCCGCGGAGGAGTCGGCCCGCAGGCGGAAGAGCGCCTTCTTCTGGGAAGAGCGAAACGCGTGGTTTTCCGATGTATGGGACTTCAAGGGCGCGCGGCAGGCGCTTTCCGGGAACGACGAGCGGGCACGAAGCGGGGCGTTTCCGCTTGAGCTTGCCCACCGCATCGTAAACATGTACAGCCTCCAGGGAGATCTCGTCCTCGATCCTTTTCTCGGCACCGGCACGACTGCCGCCGCCTGCCTTTTCAACGCGCGCAGCTCTCTCGGGATGGAACGGGCGGAGCGGCTTGCATCCGTCATCGAGGAGACACTTGTCCGAGCCGCCGAAACGGCCAACCGGCTGGTGGCCGAGCGTATCGCCGCCCACCGCGCTTTCATCCGCGATTACCAAGAACGCCGGGGCACGCTACCGGCTCACACGAACGCGCCCCACGGCTTCCCGGTAGTTACCTCTCAGGAAACGACGCTCGTGCTACCGGCCCTCGAACGACTCAGCCGCGTCGACGGGCGTGACCGCCCGGAAACGATGGTATTCGAGGCGATACATTCGCCTGCTCCGGAGGATGTGGCCTCTCGATCCCCGGAAACCTACGGTGTGACCACGAGGGAGACGGAACAGCTGTCGCTCTTCTTGCAAGATGAGGGGAAAACGTCGAAAATGAAACCGAACCATCCATGAGATAGATCGGAGGCAGCTATGGCGGCACATGAGCCCGAGCGTATTCCCATCGAGACCCCACAGGGCACCATGCACGTGTGGACACAGCGCAACAACGACAGCGCCGGCATGCGCGTACTCCTGCTGCATGGCGGTCCCGGCGCCACCCACGACTACTTCCGAAGCTTCGAGCGCTATTTCCCCGAGGACATCGAGTTCATCTACTACGATCAGCTCGGCTCCCGCCGCTCGGACAATCCGGCGGACCGCTCGTTCTGGACCATCCCCCGCTTTGTCGACGAGGTAGAGCAGGTACGGATCGCCCTGGGACTCGGTCCGGATAACTTCTTCCTCCTCGGCCACTCCTGGGGAGGTATCCTGGCGATGGAGTATGCCCTGGCCCACGGCGAGGCGCTCAAAGGCCTCGTTATCTCGAACATGATGGCAAGCTGCCCCGCCTACAAGCACTATGCCGACGAGGTACTGGCCGCCGGGATGGATCCGGCGGTCGTCAAGCGTGTTCGTGAGCTCGAAGCGACCGGCGACTACGAGAGCGAAGAGTACATGAATCTCCTGATTCCCCACCACTACGAGCAACACGTGCTTCGCAAGCCCGCCGCCGAGTGGCCGGAAGAGGTAACAACGGCCTTCGAAAACATCAACCAGGACCTCTACGTCTACATGCAGGGACCGAGCGAGTTCGGCATATCCGGCACCTTGGCCGATTGGGACCGCTCGGAGGACCTCAAGCGGATTACCGTGCCGACACTGGTCGTCGGAGCGGAGCACGACACCATGGATCCCGACTACATGCGCTGGATGGCCGCACAGCTTCCCCGTGGCCGCTATCTGCACTGCCCGGAAGGGAGCCACATGGCCATGTGGGACGATCCGGAGACCTACCACAGCGGGGTCGCCGGATTCATACGTTCCGTGTGAGACATCTACCCCGCCGGCGGGCCGCGCTCGAACGTCATGAAATCTCCGAGATTTACTTGACGATTTGAGTCATCAGTGACCGGCAGCGCTCTATGTGAAATCATAGCGGCTTGTCGGCCGACTGAGGGAGGTGTGGTGGGTACAGGAACCGGCGCTCACGACGGGGACACGCGCACCATCGCCACGCACCCGTCCACGACGACCCATTCCAAACTCACCGAAGAGGGACGGTTGCGGATCGGAACTTCCCCCGGGACGGCGCGGGTTTCGGTGGGACTCGAATCAACAGACGATATCTTCGCGGACATAGACCGGGCGCTCGAAGCGGCACGCCGCGCAACAAGGTGGTAACCGCGCGGCCGCCGATCGGGCGTCGCGGTTACCGGCACACCGGTAACCGGTAACCGCTAACCGGTGTGCCGGTCCGATGTTCGGGCGCACCCATCGTTCATCCAGTGTTCATCCCGTGTTCATGGACCTAACCGCGCCCGCGCCCGATATTCGGCACCGTGAACACAGACACCCGTCGTCGAATAGCGACAGCAGTCGTTCTCTTGTTGACTGCCGCCTCCTTGCCGGCCGAAACCATCAC
>JBKHEN010000070.1:0-13524 GCA_046540795.1 Spirochaetaceae bacterium
CAGCGGACCCCTGCGGCGCCTGCGAGGAGGGTGGATGGAAGATGAAGGTCGGCCCGCCGCCGGGAGTGGAGCCAGGCTCATCGCGGGGCCCGCCACCCCGCGCGCTCTCGTCGGAGGCAGACTCGGACGGCTCGGGCGGATAGATGTGGTAGGTTCCCTCACCCGGGGGCGGCGGGGACGCGTACGACACGTGAGGATACGGGTATTGCGGCGGGGGCGGTGGGGGAGGAGGCGCCTGTGCGGGTGGTGACTGTGGCGGTGGAGGAGGCGGCGGGGCTGCCGGTCCCTGAGGGCGGTTATCGGCCGGCTGAGGGTAGTGGGGCTCGGCGGCGTCATGCCACGGGGAGGCGCCGGGATGCTCGGGTGGCGGATAGTCGGGGAACGGGCTTTCCCGGCCCCCCCCGCTCCGGTCAGGGGCGGGGGGCGCCGTCCCGCGTACGGCAGGCCGCTCCCCGCGTTCCGCCTCCGCCATCCTCAGGAGAGAACCGAAATGACCGTGACCACCGATGGCCTCCCAATCGGGTTCGGGAGCCTCTTCCTCCCGAGGCTCTTCGGACTCCTCGGGGAACTCGAAGTGCTCCTCCGAGAGGTCGAGAATCGGGATCGAGTCCTCCTCCAGGCCGGCAAGCTCCTCGACCTCGATCTCCTCCTCGGCCTCCTTCGCTCCGGTTTCCTCCGCTTCCCGGGCCAGCCGGGCAAGCTTCTCCAAATTGCGTTGCCACGACTCGTCCTGCTCGGCTTCGAAGCTCCTGACGACATCCTCGTAAATCGCAAGGCTCTCGTTGATAGCGGACAGATCATCCGGGTCGGCACGGTTTCCCTGCAGGCTGATGAGGTCCTCGGTGGCGGAAAGGGCACGGTCGCGGTCACCGCGCATCTGAAACGACCGGGCCAACCGGGTGAGCACCGCACCGTTGTCGGGATATCGTGAGCGGAGATCCCCCAGCAGGCGCAGCGCGGCATCCGTCCTTCCACGAGCAAGGAGAATATCGGCACGGACGAGGTGCCCTGCAGGGTCATCGGGGACCCGTTCGATATAGCCCTTCACCTCGTGTGCGGCTTCTTCGTAACGCTGCTCCGAGAGAAGAAATCGGGCAAAATCCAGTCGATGGCCGTGATAATCGGGCTCGACCCCCTCAATCTTTCGGAAACACTCCTTCGCTTCCTCCTCTCGCCCCTGCCGGGCGTAGACCATACCGAGAAGGTGCAGCCCGCCGGCGTCGTCACGCTCGAGGGTCAGCAGAGTATCGAGCTCCTCCTCCGCCTCGTGGAGTCTCTCTCGGGAGGCAAGACTCTCGGCACGAGCACGACGAAAATCGCTGCGATCGGGGAAGGCGGAGACGACCTCACCAAGCACCTCCGGAACGTCCTCCCGATCACGCAAACCGGACACGACACGTACCAGGTTGCTCGCCGCCCGCTCGTAGTTCGGATCAAGACGTAGCGCCTCGCGCAGATCGTCCACGGCGTCGTCGTAGTCACCGCGCTGCATCCGCACCGCGGCGGCGTTGTTCCGTGCCACGGCGTTGTGCGGGTCGATCTTGAGAATCTCCTTATAGGCTCGACCGGCCTCCTCCAGCCGACCCAGTCGTTCGAGAACCACACCGAGGTTGTTCAACGCGGCCGTCCACCCCGGCCGGCTGCGCAAAGCCTGCCGATAGGACTCCACGGCGGCGCCCGGCTCTCCCTGGCGCTCCCTGGCAAGTCCCAGGTTGTAATGAAGACCGGGATGATTCGGATCGTAATAGAGTCCCTGCTCGAATACTTCCCGGGCCTCCGCGTGCTCTCCCAGTCCCGCAAGGACGTTCCCGAGGTTGTTGTAGGCGGGAAGGAACCGCGGGTCCAGATCGATCGCGGCACGGTAGGCCGCCGCCGCAGCATCGATATCTCCTGCCGCCTTGTAGACGTTGGCCAGATTGTACACAAGGTCCGCCCGTTCGGGAGCCAGCCGGCCCGCCGCGCGTAGGGCCTTCACCGCCTCCCGCAGTCGTCCGAGGCGCCGGTGCATGAGACCGAGGTTGTTGTAGGCTTCCGGATTGTTCGGGTCCAGCTCGATGGCCCGAGCGAAGTGTTGCGCCGCCTCTCGCGGCTCCCCCTGTCGCGCGAGGATCGAGCCGAAGAGGATATGCACCTCGGGACCCGCCTCTCCCCTGTCGACGACCCCTTCCAGCAGGCGGCGAGCTTCGGGGTAGTCGCCGATGCGATATGCGTTGCCGGCTCTTGCTGCGGCGGTGTCAGGCTGCACGAGTCATCTCCCAAGGCGCGACGGTCTCGCCGTCACCTCAGAAGATAACACACTTTCCCCGTTCGCACCCACGGCTCCTCGGGAGGCTACGGCGAAGTAATACAGGGTGCCGTTGTCGAGCCCGTCGATCGTGACCTCCGTGCCCTCCCCGACACGTACCGGTGAATCACCGATTTCCGCTCCCGTACCGAAGTAGCGCCCGGTACGGGTGCCGTAGAACACCGTGTAACCGCGGAGCCCATCGTCGGGCACCGCGTCCCAACGCAAGGTCACCTCACCGTCGCCGGGAACGGCAACGACGCGGGTAGGCGGCGCGGGCGGTCGCGCCGGCTCATAGACTACGTCGAGGCCGAAGAGCCGCGGGGACCGCATGCGCTCCCCGTCGGGATAGAGCTCCGCACGCACCTGTACGAACCGAGCGGTCGGCAGCCCGGGGATCTCTTGCCCCGGCTCAAAGGGCTCCCACTGTTCATCCGGATCCAATTGTGCAAGGCTCGAGCGGGAATCCGCGGTGCGGTAGAAGAAGTGGACCGCGGAGGTATCCGGGGCCTCGTAGTCGGCCTCGAGGCGTAACAGACGGGCGGCCTCGGAGCCCAGGTCGAGGGGATCCGAAACGATACTACCGCCGTCGGGTTCGTGGAATCCGGGCTCCGGGGGGTCCCGAAACGCGGAGGAGATACGGAGCTCGTCCAGGAAGCCCGTGAGAGACCGCCCGATCTCCAGGGTTTCATCCGATACGGCGCCCACATAGGGAACGTAGACCTCCCCGCCTTCAGTCCCCGTACCGGTCGCGTGGGCGATGTCCTCGGCACGGCCGTCGCGGAGGTACTCCACGAGACCGGTGTCCCGGTCGTAGCGCAGCATGTGGTGTTGCCATCGCCTCGGCACCAGTCGCGTGCGCCCCACCAGCTCGAGCTCGTGCTCCGACCGATCCGGCGGCACAAACACGTTTCGAAACCGCCACTGCAACGCGCCCCCGGAAAATCCGATCCGAATCTGCTGCGGTACGACCGAGCCCCCGTCGAGGGATCTCCCGCCTTCCCACAGGAGGATCGTTTCCCCGTCGGCGGCGCGGGTAGGATAGAGCCAGAACTCGATGGTGAAATCGCCCCACACCCGATCGGGGGCGAAGAGCCCGTCGCGGCCGGTGCGCAGACGCAGATGCTCATCGCCGGATTGAAATACCGCCGCCCCCGCGCCTCGCCGTACTACGCGGTCGGTTGTGCGCGCCGCGGTGGTCACCTCGTAGGTGCCCGTTTGGTCCCGCAGGGGATCTTCATCAAAATGCAGCAACAGATCGGTATCCCGGTCAACCGGATACGCCGCACCGGCAAGGCGTACCTCGGGCCGGCCCCGACGCCCGGGACGCAGCTCCACGCCGCGGCGGGTACCGAGCTCCGCCCAGCCGGCCTCGCCGCCGATGCGGATGGTGCGTTCCTGCGCGCCGAGCGCGACGACAAGGAGAATCAGTATCGTTACAGCAACCGTTTGTTTTACGGCCATGACTTCTTACATTAATATCGACAAAGATGAGCGAAGAAAAAGCCCCGGTGCAGGCCGACGTAAGATCGAAGGTTGGTGAATTCCCGCAATCTCCCGGCGTCTACGTCATGAAAGACGAAGCCGAAAAGGTGATCTATGTGGGCAAGGCCAAGAACCTTCGCAGCCGGGTGCGCTCCTACTTCAACGCCGGCAAGGACCTGAAGACCTCTCTACTGATCCGTCGCGTCGCCCGCATCGACTACGTGGTCACCCGCAACGAATACGAAGCCCTGCTGCTCGAGAACAACCTCATCAAGAAGTGGACGCCCCGGTACAACATCAACCTCAAGGACGGCAAGACCTACCCGGTCATCCGTATTACCAACGAGGAGTGGCCGCGGGTGTTCAGAACCCGCACCATCGTCCGGGACGGGTCGAGCTACTACGGGCCGTTTGCCAACGTGTCCCATCTCGATCGTTATCTCGAGCTGGTTGAGCGCCTCTACCCGCTTCGCAAGTGCCGTGGTCCCGTTAAGCAGCGTGAGCATCCGTGCCTTTACTGGCACATCGGGCGCTGCGCGGCGGTGTGCGCCGGAAAGACCTCCCGGGAGGAATACGCCGAGCGGATCGAAGGAATCCGTCGGCTCCTCGCCGGTGAAACCGAAGAGCTAAAGCGCAACCTCGAGCAACGGATGCGGCAGGCCGCGGAACAGCTGGAGTTCGAGCAGGCCGCGGATCTTCGCGATATTCTCCAGTCCATTGAAACCCTTGAGTCCGAGCAGCAGGTCGTGGATTTCGACCCGGACGTGCGGGACTATGTCGGTTACGCCGCCGAAGGCGACATGGCGACCTTCGTCGTCTTTCAGATGCGCGCCGGAAAGCTCATCGGCACCGACATGTTCGCCAGTCGCGTTTTCGGCTCGGAAGAAGAGGACCTCGAGCAGTTCGTGGTGCAGTACTACGGGACCAAAGGGTCGGTGCCCGATACGCTCTACCTCCCCGCGCTTACCGACGAGGAGAATCTCAGCCGTTACTTCACGGAGGTCCACCGCAGGAACGTTGAGGTTGCCGTCGCCACGAGTACTCGAGACAGCTCCATTCAACGGATGGCCGCCGAGAATGCACGGCAGGACCTCGAGAAACGCCTCCGTGAGCAGGGCAACCTGCCGGCGCTGAAGGAGCTCGAGCGGGTTCTCGGGCTCGCGGGGCCGCCGCTTCATATCGAGGGTTTCGACATCGCACACCTCGAAGGTAAGTATCCGGTGGCCTCCATGGTGTTTTTCGCGAACGGGGTTCCCGACAAGTCCCGGTACCGGAAGTTCCACGTCAAGCATCTCGGCGGGGCGGTGGACGATTTCGAGGCCATGCGCGAGGTCATCGCCCGGCGCTATACGCGGGTGGTGAACGAAAAGCTCCCCCGCCCGGATCTGGTTCTCGTGGACGGCGGCAAGGGACAGGTGAGCGCGGCGGCGGGCATCCTGCGTACCCTGGGGCTCGGTGACATTCCCGTGGTCGGGCTTGCCAAGCGCAACGAGGAGGTGTTCACGGAGCACGCCGCCGAGCCGGTGATCCTGCCCGAAGGGTCGCTGCCGCTTCGCGTCCTGCAGGCGGTGCGGGATGAGGCCCACCGCTTCGCCACCACCTTCCGCGCGGGACTGCAGAAGAAAACGCTGTCCCTGGAGACCCTGGAATCCGTGCCCGGTATCGGAAAGAAGCGGGCACGGCGCATCATGAGCGCCTTCGGTTCCCTGGAGGCGGTAGCACAGACGCCGCCGGATGTCATCGCCGAGACCGCGGGCGTTCCCGAAGCAACGGCGAAGGAGGTCGTGCGTGCGGCGAGCGCACGGCCTTCACCGAGGGTCAGTCGGCGGTGACTCCCCCGGCCTCCACCGTCTCCCCGTCGCCAACGATCACGTTATAGAGAAAGCGGTCGAGCAACAGCTCGTGCGCCCGAGCGTTGTACTGCCTGAGCGCCGCGTCGGTATCCACGGCCCGTACCACGATGCGTTCGAGGGCTTCAACCGAATACCGCGACAGCGCGGCGGCGTACATTTTCTGGTTCCGCTTTCCCCGGATGCCGACCCGACGAAACGCTTCGTCGGTGGAGTAATGCCGGGCGGTGAGCGCCGCTGAGTCATGGAGCTTCCTGAGCTGCCACAGCAACCCCGCCATGATGGAGTGAGGCGAGGCGTCGCCGGAGAGCATCAGCTTTCGGAGCAGCTCCAATGAGCCGTCGAGATCACGTTCGGCGACGGCCCGAAACAGCGTGAAGACGTTTTCTTCCTTGCTGTGATAGAGGTAGGACTCCACCTCCTCGGCGCCTAGTCGCCCGCCTTCACCGACGAACGTGGCAAGCCGGCCGGCGGCGCGCTTGAGCTCGAGGGTGTTGTTCTCTACGAGCTCGAGGATCAGCTCGATCGCCTCCTCGTCGGTCGCAACGTTGCGTCGTCTGAAGTAGCTCCAGAGCCAATCGCGTTTCTGGTTCTCGAACAGCTCCCAGAAGATCTTGTGATTGTCCTGGGGGATCCGCTTGGTCCAGTCTTTCTTGCTGCGGGGGTCTTTGATGCGGAACTCGTCGGAAAGCAGGACGAGGGTTCCCGTTTCCGAGGGATGCGTCAGGTAGGTCTCCAGCAGGTCGAGATCTTCCGCCCGCCGAAGCTCTTCGACTCCGTGGATGAGCACCAGCGTATGCCGCGCAAACAGGCTGCCGCTTCGAAGCAGGGACAGCGCATCCTGAATGGGCGTTTCGAAGGCATAAAACCGGTGCTCCTCCACGTCGGTTTCCGAGCCGCCGCCGGCGGCCGCCTGTTTCGCTGCAAGAGCCCGGATCCGTTTGACCTCCCGGGCCTTCTCGCCCTGCTCCGGTCCGAGGAGCAAAAACACCCGATTGTCACTCATAGCTTCGAAGGAGGTGGATGAGTTTCCCGAGGACCCGGACGTTCTGCGTATAGATGGAGGGATACTGCGGGTTCTCCGCTTCGAGGCGGACGCGGTTCTTCTCCTTATAGAAGCGTTTGAGCGTCGCCGCGTCGTCTACCATGGCCACCACGATCTGACCGTTCTCCGCGCTGCTCTGCAGGGCAAACACACCGATGTCACCGCTATAGATACCGGCCCCTTCCATGCTGTCACCGGTTATGGTAAGGGCAAAACACTGCTTGTTGCCGAGCAGCTCCCGCGGCAGCCGCAACTCCCCCTCGTGGTTCTCCTCGGCGAACAGGGGGCGCCCCGCCGCAACCCGACCGAGCAGCGGAATGGTGACCACCGGCTCTTCGGTCGCCTCTCCGCCGGAATCGATCACCTCGATGGTGCGGGAGCGGTTGGAATTGAGGGCGATGTAGCCCTTTCGCTCGAGGGCCTTCACGTGATCGTAGGCCCCTTTCACCGAGATGTCGAACCCTGCGGAGATCTCCCGAATGGTCGGGGGGTATTTGTGCCGGCCGACGTAGCCGGCGATGAAACGCAGAACCTCCTGTTGACGCCTGGTTATCTCCTTCATCGCGGTATCTCGATCCCGAACTTCCGGATTTTGCCGTGCAGATTACTTGGATACACACCGAGCGCCTGGGCGGTCCGGGAGATGTTGTACTCGTTCTCCTCGAGCTTCTGAACGATGTACTTCCGCTCGAATCTGTCCCGTGCCTCGTGCAAGCCCATTCCCCCGTACTCGTCGAGCTCCGTCGTGCCGGCCGTCGAGACGGCCTCCCCGAGGTGCTCGCGAATGGTCTCCGGCCCGACGAGGTCTTCGTCTCCCATAATCGTAATGCGCTCGATGAAGTTTTTCAATTGCCGGACGTTCCCCGGCCACGTGTAGCGCTGCAAAAGCGCCGTCCCTTCCTCGTCGATGCGTTTGGGGCCGCTACCGTCCACCACGGAAGCAAACTCCGAAAGAAAATGCTCGGCAAGCACCGGAATGTCCTCGGGCCGCTCGCGCAGCGGCGGCACGTAGATGGGGATCACGTTGAGCCGGAAATACAGATCTTCGCGGAAGTTTCCCGCGGCGATTTCCGCCTGGATGTCTCGGTTGCTGGCGGCAATCACCCGCACGTCGACCTCGATTCCTTCTTCGCCGCCGACGCGCTCGAAGCGCATCTCCTGTATCACCCGCAGCACCTTCGCCTGTGCGCTGAGCGACATGTCGGCAACCTCGTCGAGGAAGATTGTTCCCTTATCGGCCATTTCGAACTTCCCCCGCCGGCGGTTCAGCGCGTGGGTGAATGCTCCCTTCTCGTGGCCGAAGAGCTCACTCTCGATGAGGGTGTCCGGAATGGCCGCGCAGTTGACCTCGACAAAGGGATGGCCTGCCCGCGCGCTCTTGCGGTGCACCGCGCGCGCAACGAGCTCCTTTCCGGTGCCGTTTTCCCCGGTAATCAAGATTCGGGAATTCGTCTTTGCCGCCTGATCGATGACCGATCGTATGCGGTGAATGGCCGAGCTGTCCCCGAGCAACTCGTCCCGCCCCTCTATCGTGCTGCGGAGCGCCTGGTTCTCCCGGCGAAGTTCCATGAGCTCGAGGGCGTTCTTCACCGCCATAACCACCCGCTCGAGGCTTAAGGGTTTCTCGAGAAAGTCGAAGGCGCCGGCCTTCACCGCCTTCACGGCGATGTCGATATTGCCGTGGCCGGAGATGATGACGACCGGGACGCCCGGATAGTCCTCTTTGAGCCGAGCAAGAACGTCCATCCCGCCCATTCGCGGGAGCCACACGTCGAGGAGCACCAGCTCCGGGCGCTCCGATTCCATGGTGGCGAGGGCCTCCACGCCGTCGGCGGCAAGGCGTACCTCATAGCCCTCGTCTTCGAGGATACCCGAGAGAACTTCGCGGATTCCCGCCTCGTCATCGACTACCAGAATCGTGCTCATCGGATGCATCCTGCGGAATATCGAGAAAGAAGGTCGTGCCGACACCCCTCTCCGTCTCGAACCACATCCGACCGCCGTGGTCGAAGATGATCCGCTCGACTATTGCTAAGCCCAACCCCGTGCCGTGGGGCTTGGTCGTGAAGTAGGGGTTGAACACGTTGCCGTGGTACTCCTCCGCTATTCCGGGGCCCGTATCCCGCACCTGTACACGAGCGTAGTACCTCTCGCCGCGCTTGACAAGGTCGGCTCGCACCCGCACATCCCCTTCCCCGGCCATGGCCTCCACGGCATTCGCAAAGAGATTGGCGAAAACCTGTTTGATCTGTGCCCGATCCGCGTGTACGCAGAGCTCCGGGGGCAGTCCCTCGAGGTCGATGTTCGTCGCCGCATGACCGGCATACGTCTCCGCCGCCTCCTCCGCCACCCCACGCAGCGCCACGCTTTCGAGGTGCGGTCGGGGTAGCCGGGAGAAGGTGCGGAACTCGGCAAGGAGGCGGTTCAGTTCCTCCACCTCCCGGATGATCGAGCGTACCGAGGAGTCGAACACCCGATCGAAATCCTCCGCCCCGCTGTGGTACTTCCTGAGCATCCGCTCGGCGGAGAGCCGGATCGGAGTGAGCGGGTTCTTTATCTCGTGGGCCATCCGCTGGGCGATTTCCTGCCAGGCGGCGACCTTCTCCGTTTGTATCAGCTTGGAGCGCGACCGCTCGAGCTCGGCGACCATGTCGTTGAAGCTACGGGCAAGGATGCTCAGGTCGTCCCGAGTGCGGCTGAGCACGCGGAAAGAGTAATCCCCCTCGGCCACGCGAGCAATGGCCTGCTCGAGATTTACGATGGGCCGCGTGATCTCGTCGGCCAGGTAGAACGCGGCAAGCACGGCAAGCAACAGCAGAGGCAGGGCAAAGAACACGTAGACGCCGGCGTACACCCGACGAACGTCTCCGCCGAACTGCTCGAGGCGGGTGTAGGAGGCGATCGCCTCGGTGAGATTGCGCGCGGTGTCCTCGAAGCCGGCGGGCAGCGAATCGGCAAGCACCACGGCGTAGCGCTCACCGTCCGTTTCCACGCTGCGGCGCACCCGCAGGAACGACCGGGTCCCGGTGGACTCCCGGGCCACGAATCCGTCGCCCGCCTCCCGGGCTTGTTCACCGGAGATGTGTGTATCCGTCGCGCCGACTGAAAACCGCTCCTCGAAATCCGGGCCGAATACCTGAAAGCCGTCCGCGGCGGGATAGGCGGCACGTACGCCTTCCCAGGCGGCCGCGGGATCCTCTTCCACCTCCGCGACGAGCTCCTCGAAGACCTCTCCGTCCACGAATCGGCTGAGCCTGTCCACACGCTCATCGTGAAAGCGAAGCGTCAGGTCCAGTCCGTCCCGAAGAGCGGCGCCGGTTCTCGTCTCGAAGAGCGCCTCCATCGACGCATTGATCACGTTTATCGAAAGCACCGCCTGCGGCACCAGGGCAAGGACGATGACCAGGCTAAAGAATGCAAGGAGCCGCAGCTTGAAGCGACTTCCCGGGCGGCCGGCGGCGCGCTCGCGCAGCACGCGAACCACGTTGGCCGCGACCATGGCGAAGAGAAACAGCGGAATGAAGCCCGCGGGAATGAAGAGGAGGCTTCGCGGGGTCGACCCCACGAAGGAAACGTCCCGGAAAACCTGCCGGGAGATCAGGAGCACCAGGACGATCAGCAGCAGATAGAGCAGGCCTACGCCGAGTAACGTGCTGCGACTGCTCCCGGCCCGCACGGCGCGTCTCATCGGCTGCCTCCCCTCCGACGTTCGATCCCGCTGCCGCTACTCCTCCTCGAAGCGCTTCTCGAACAGCTTCGCCAGGGCATCGACAGCTTCCTCCTCGTCGGGCCCGTCGGCGACGATCATGAGCTGACTATTGTAGCCCGCACCGAGCGTTATGATTCCCATTATGGACTTTGCGCTGATCTCCTCGGAATCCTTTTTGAAGTAGATGTCGGAGTCGTACTTACCGGCGGTCTGAACGATGAGAGCCGCGGGCCGCGCGTGAATGCCGGCTCTATTCTTGATGGTGATCTCGCGTTCGGTCATGGGCTTCAGTCACCGCCACCGTGGATGTCCGGGGAGGAGTTTCGTGAGCGGAAATAGGCGCTGCGCGCGTTCTCCCGCTCCAGCCACTTGAGGACGCTCTGGTTGAACTCCCGGGCCGAGTAGTAGCCCATCTTCTTCAACCGCTCATTCATCGCCCCGGTCTCGATGATGATCGGGATGTTTCTACCCGGTTTTACCGGGATTTGCAAGTAGGGCACCTTGACGCCGAGAATTTCCTTGGTCTGCTCCTCCGCACCGATCCGGTCGTAGACCTTTTCCGAGTCCCAGAGCTCCAGCTGCACCACCAACTGCACCTGCTTGCTGTCCCGGATAGCTCCCACCCCGAAGAGGTGGGTGATATTGATGATGCCGAGCCCTCGCACTTCCATGTGATGACCGAGGGCCTGGTTCGCCCCCTGGGCCATGAGGATATTCCCCGAGACGCAGCGGATCTCCACCGCGTCGTCGGCGACAAGCCGATGTCCGCGCTCTACCAGCTCCAGGGCGGTCTCGCTCTTGCCGACGCCGCTGTCACCGAGGATCAGCACCCCGATGCCGAAAACCTCCACCAGCACGCCGTGCACGGTCTCCTGCGCGGCAAACACGTTGCCCAGCGCCCGCAGCAGACGCGAGGAGAAATCGCTCGAGGGCAGATCCGTCTGAAGGATCGGGCATTGGGCCTCTTCGGCTGCTCTGAAGAACGTGGGCGTGGGGTCGAGCGAGTGAGTGAACACCGCGCAGGGGATATTCCACTGGAACAGTTCCTCGAGGACCTCGGTCTTTCCCTCCGCCTCGAGCTTGTGGAGAAACGCGGTCTCTCCTCGGCCGAAAATCTGGATGCGTTCCGCCCCGAAGTTCTCGAAGAAACCGTTCAACGCAAGGCCGGGCCGGTTCAAGTCCGGGACCCGAATCTCCCGTGTCAGCCCAGGCCGCCCCCCGATGCAGGCCAGGTTGAGCGCATCATGCTCCTTGAGCTCGAGGTCGAGGAGATCGAGAACCGTGAACCGTTTCATACGCCCGTCCCGAAGTCAGTGCTCCTTTATCTTCTCCTTTTCCTTTTTTACCTTCATCTCGACGCTGTCGAGCAGCGAGTTCAGCCCCTCGTGCAGATCGTAGGACTCTTCCTTTATGACGTGTGACTTGCCCCAGCGAAAATGGATCTTGGCTTCGAGGAAGTAGCGATTCTTCTCCTTGGTCATGGTAAAGGTGAGATCAACGATAAGATCCTTGGCGAATTCGATCTTCTCCATTCGCTTCTCGATCCATTCCTTGGTCTCCTCTCTAAGATCAAAATGTACCGCCTCGTAGTCGAGCAGCATGTCTTCCTCCTCTCGCGCTGTCGCTAAGGTTTCCCCTATCTGTTATACGAGGAGCTGATATCCAGCTCTTTACGATATTTGGCCACCGTACGCCGAGCGATGTTGATTCCCCGCTGCGCGAGCAGCTCGGCGATGCGCTGATCGGAAAGGTGTTTCTCACTCTCCGTATCCTCTTCGAGGATTTCCCGTATCCGCTCTTTCACCGCGGCCTTGGAGTACCGCGAGCCCTTCGACCCGGCCCCGGAGATGGAGTTCGAGAAGAAATACTTCAGCTCGAATATACCCCATTCCGTCTGCACATACTTGGACGTGGTTATACGCGACACCGTAGCCTCATGCACGTCCACCGTCTGTGCGATGTCCTTCAAGGTCAGCGGAACGAGGTACTTCGGGCCCCGCAGGAAGAAGTCCCGCTGGAACTCCACGATGGCCCGGGCGACCTTGAGCAAAGTCTGATTGCGCTGTTGAATGCTGTGAATGAACCATCGCGCGTCCTTGACGGCCTGTCTGACAAAACGGTCCACGTCCCTCTGCTCGGACTTCCGGTTGCTCATGTCGTCGAAGAGGGAGTTGATGCCGAGGACGGGAATCTCTTCGTCGTTCAGGACGATGACGAACTGCCCCTCGCGCGTGGTGACGAGGAGATCCGGAATCACGTAACGCGACGACTCGGTGGAGTACTTTCGGCCGGGAAACGGCGTGAGCGTTCGGATAAACCGGAGCGCCTCGTGAACGTCGTCCTCGGAGATCTGCATCTTCCGCGCGATCTCACCGTATTTCTCCCGCTCGAGGAGGTCGAAGTACTGCTCTATGAGGACGTCCGCTCCCGGCGGCATGTCCTCACGCTGCCGCGCCTGCACCAGAAGCGATTCCCGGTAGTCGGACACGCAGGTGCCCACGGGCTCGAACGTGCGAATCACCGCACACATGTGGTCCAGAAGCCCGTACCGGCCCTCGGGCACCAACGCGTACGGGTCCTCGATATGGAAGCCGTTCTCGTCGAGGTTGTGGATGAGCATTTCCCCGATCTCGAACTCATCCTCCGATATCGGTTGCAGCCGAAGCTGCCACAGCAGATGCTCCTGTAATGATTCCGGGCGCGAGAGCGCTCCCTCCATGAACTGCTGCTTGGAATCCGCTCCCTGCTCGTCGTAGCTGCCGGTATAGCCGAGATCGGAGGAATCCTCGAAATAGGCAAGCTCCTCCTCGCTCGTTGTGGAGTCCTCCACCTCCTCAAGAGAGACCGTGGACTCTTCCTCCACCACTTCCAGGGCGGGATTCTGCTCGATTTCCTGTTGAATTCGGAAGCGCAGGTCCTGGATGGGCATGGCCATGAGCTGAATGCTTTGGTAGAGCTGAGGATTCATCCTCAGCTTTTGTTGTTGTGCCAGGACCGGTCTTTGAACTTGCACCCGTACCTCCCCCCTTAAACGCGTGTCCTCGCGTTAGGGGACGATCCAATATTGAATCAGCAGTATGCGTTTGTCAACGTTCGGCGAGACCGTGGGCCGGCCGCGGGCTACGCCGCGCGGTACGCCACGGGGTACGCC
>JBKHEN010000071.1:0-13499 GCA_046540795.1 Spirochaetaceae bacterium
CGGGCGGCTACGGGGAATCATCGTCTACTTAACGCAATTAACGCAAGGTACGACGTGGAGCTTTGCCGCGGCCGGGTTGCTCTTAGTCGGCAGTGAGGCCGTGTTGCTCGGGCTCATTCCGGCGTTGACCGTTAGGGTCGCCGGGGGAAGATTCGGCGGTGAGCTCTTGGCGCTGCTTCTCATGACGGGGGTGTTGATCGGTCGAGTGGCCGGCACGGTACTGTTCAAACGATTTACCACTATGCAGGTGGTGACGGTATCGGCGGTGACCGTGGTGGTCGCCGCGCTTATATGGGGTCTCGTGTCCCCGCTTGCTCCGGCCATGCTGGTGATGCTTGGGGTCGCGACGGGCAACCTCTTTCCCGGCATGATCGCGCATATCTCACATGCTCGCCCGTCGGAGGCGAGCGCAACGATCGCCTCCATCGGGTGGACCGGCGGGCTTGGAGGAACGGTGGTTCCGGCGCTTGCCGGCGCCGCACTCGGCAGCGGAGTGCCTCCGCGGTGGGTAAGCCTTTTCGTCATTGTACCGACGCTTGGCGCCTATCTTCTTGCCCGTCGTGGCGGGGCGGCTCCTTCGAGCACGTAGATAGATGGAGGAGAGAGACATGAAAACGATTCTGTGTTACGGAGATTCGAACACCTGGGGGTGGAACCCGAAAACGATGCGTCGATTTGCCGTGGAGGATCGGTGGACCGGCGTACTTGCCGGACAGCTCGGGGACGGGTATCGCGTGATCGAGGAAGGGCTAAACGGGCGCACCACGGTATTCGAAGACCCTCTTGAGCCGGGGCGAAACGGCCGAGCCTACCTGTGGCCGTGCCTTCAGACGCACATGCCCCTCGATCTTGTAGCCATCATGCTCGGCACGAACGATCTCAAATCTCGCTTTGCGGCGTCGGCGTACGAGATTGCCGATGCGGCGGGTCGCCTGGTAGAACTCGCGCGGCAAAGCGGGGCCGGAACAGGCGGTGAGGCCCCGCGCGTGCTCCTCGTAGCGCCGCCACCTCTCGGGGATACTTCACGATTCGGCGGTGACGATCCGGCGTATGAGGGCAGTGAGCTTGCGTGGCCTCAGGCCGTGGAGAAATCACGAGCATTTTCCCGCCAGTACCGGCGTGTGGCCGACGCCCATGGATGCGGGTTCTTCGACGCGGCAAGCGTGGTGGAAACGAGTGAAATCGACGGGATCCACTGGGAAGCCGGGGCACATCGGGCATTTGGCGAAGCCCTGGGCCGGGTGATCCGCGCCGTGGTCTGAGCCGAACGGTACCGAACAAAGCGGCCCGGCACGATATCCGCGCCGGGCCGATAGTTTCTCGGTCTCGTTTCGACCTTGTCTCTGAGACGTACTAGATCTTTCTCTTCCGTGAAGCGATGCCTATGCACACGGCGGCGCCGCCCCACGTAACAAGGAGCCCGAAGATCATAAAGAGAATTGCTCCACCAGACATAGTCTTGTCCTCCTTCCTTTACTCGGACAGCAGCGACTCGTCGGACCACTTCGCCCGCGAGATTGCGATCCCGATTACCACGGCAAGAGCCGCGACCAGCCAGCCGAGAAGCACGACCTGAATCGTCTCGTAGCCGGCGTAGTTCTCCTGGAAGTTCTTGACGAAGTTCTGAATTACGCTGATACCGAGCACGATGGGCGTTACGACCTTGATCATGAAGTTCCACCAGCCGCCGACGCGAAAATCCGAGGTAGCGTTGGCGTGGTCGCGAACATCGGCCAGCTTGAACATGTAGCCGATTACGATGACCTCCGCCAGACCGGCGATTGCAATTCCGAACTGGTTGATGAAGTAGTCGACGATATCCAGGATGTAGAGCCCCGCGCCGGTGGTGAAGATAAGGCTTACCAGCGCCGCAATGACGGTATACCACACGACGACCTTCCTGCGCGGCGCGTTCAGCTTATCGGAGAGCGAGCGTACCACGACCTCGTTTATCGAGATGAACGAGGAAAGTCCGGCAAACGTCAGCGCGAGGAAGAACAGCACGCCCACGAGTACGCTCATGGTCGGCAGCTCGTTGATCGCCGCCGGTATGGTTGCGAACGCTAGGAACACCCCCGAGAGGTCCTCCGGCAGCTCACCACCCGCCTGATGCGTAAGATAGCCGACGATGCTGAAGACGGCGATACCGGCAAGCATGCTGAAGCCGGAGTTCAGAAGCGCCGTAATGAAGCCGTTGTTCACGATGTCCGCATCGTCGGGCAGGTAGCTCGAGTAGGTGATCATGATCGCAAAGGCGATACTGAGGGTGAAGAAGATCTGCCCGTATGCAGCAACCCAGACGCCGCCGTCCAGTATCTTCGAAAAGTCCGGCTTGAACAGCATTTCAAGGCCGTCCGCCGCGCCCGGCAGGGTGATACCGCGAATCAGAATGATCAAGAGCATCAGGATGAGCAACGGCATGAAGATCTTGTTGGCTCGCTCGATGCCTTGCTTCACGCCGCCGAAGAGCGCCAGGAAGCTGATAACCCACGCGATCAGGACGGTACCGACGATGGACCATCGCACCCCGCCGAGCTCAAAGGGCCCGTCGGTCAGCTGCAGGTACTCGCCCGTGAAGAACGCGACCGGCTCTCCGGACCACTCCAAGGTGAACGAGAAGAAGAAGTAACTGATCGCCCAGCCGATGATCGCAACGTAGTACACCGCGATAACGAAGGCAACGAGTGACTGCCACCAGCCGAGCCACTCGAACTTGCGGTTCAACTTGGCAAACGTCAGCGGCGCACCGCCTTTCATCTTGTGGCCGAGGGAGAACTCCATGATGATGATGGGAATTCCCGCCGTCAGCAACGCCACGAAGTACGGAATGAGGAACGCACCTCCTCCGTTGTCAAATGCCTGGTAGGGAAACCGCCAAATGTTTCCGAGGCCAATGGCGGAACCCACGGCAGCAAGGATGAATCCTACTCTGCTTCCCCACTGTTCCTTTTGCATTACTGCCTTCCTCCTTGTTATATCGGGAGTTTGTACAGGTAGCCGGTACCTTTTATGACACCGCCGTACCGTTTTGTCAAGCTTTTGTGGATTCCGACACAAGAAGGCCCGTAAACCTCGGTATTCGAGAGAAACGCTTCAGTGACCGGGTTGAAGTTCGATTCCCGCCGGCTTGTGCAGATGCCCGGTTGTGGGTTTAGGATAGACCGAAATGACGGTCAGCATCCCTCATCAGTTTCGCCACGTTCTGCTCGGACTGCTGAACCGGCCCTATATGCCGCGGGAGCTTCTCGCGGGGGGCCGTCCTTTGATCGTGCATGTCAGCGATACGCCCCGCACCAGCTTCTCTTTCCTGTTGCGGTTTTTGCGCCTGCTCGAGCCGGAGTACGTCATACATACGGGAGACGTCGTGGACGATATCAAGCTGGAGAATCAGCCCGGTGAGATCGGAAGCTACGAGCGGGAGCTCATCAAGTTCCTCCGCCGTCTCGAGCAGACTTCGGTGGAGAAGTTGATCATCGTTCCCGGCAACCACGATGTGGGCGAGATGATTGAGCGGTATGCCGAGCGGGCGGTGACCGTGGCGGACGGAAGCGTCGTCGAGTTGGCCGGCCTGCGATTAGCGCTGTCCCATAAGTACGAGGAACGGTATTGTGCGGGGGACTACTATCTCTTCGGCCATACGCCGTTCCCTGAGCATCACCGGGCGGGAGGTACGGTGTGTCTGAACGGGATTGCGGCAATAACGGTCATCGAGGCTCCGACAGGACGGCTGCATTATCTCCCCTACCCGGCGGGAACCGACAGCGTGCGCACCTCACGATTGGCCAAACCCGGGTTATGATGCGGCCGGAAACACGTCGCGGTCGGCTGAGAGGAGACTCCCATGATTTTCATTAGAAACAGCGCACGGTTCCTGTTCGTTCGCACCAACGCACGGTCGGAACTGGAGCGGCATGCGATAGACCGCTTCGGGGCAGCACACTACGACTTCGACGAGGCACTGGCCCGGTCGCAGGAAAACACGACCGTGTTGTTCTTCACGCCGCCCGGCATTCGCAAGACACGGGCACGCGACGCGGAGTCCATCATGCTGGTGCCGACGTCCTCCTCGTCGTATCTGGTATCCCTGTTCAATGTATCTCTCGCCGAGCGGGTGGACGACGCTCATCTCGGACCGGGCTCCATCCTGTTGCGCGTCGCCGGGGACGGGCAGGCGGTTTTAGAAGAGCTGCAACGGCGCTACCCAGGCTCCTGCGGAACCTTCGAGGAAACGATAGAGGCCGGTGAGGCGGAGGATACCATCGTTGCCCTGTCCAACCAGCCCATCAACAGGGGGCTCGACACGAGCCGTCTCATTGCGCCCCAGATTCTCATCCGCAGGCCCGCACATGAGTTGTTTCCACAGCTGCGGAACGAAGGGGTTCGCTTCATCACCGAGAGCCTCGATCGTAAAGCGTGGTACGAGCTGCGTATCAACATCTACGATGTCTCGGGAGACTACGACATTCACTACCGCCGGCTGGTGCTCGTCCTCGATGATCTCGATATCGGCATGATTCTCGGTGAATCCTGGACCCGCGACCATGCGTTGAGCCTGTTCTCGGTGCTTGCCTACCAGCTGCGCCTGTTCACCCTGAGCGAGCCGGTGGAGGTGAAGCGAGTATTGATGGGGCTCGAGGCGGACGAGAACGGACGACGGATCGCGGATATGGACCTCTACTATCGCAATCGCAAGGTCTCCAAGGGAGACAAAGGCGTGCATCGGGAGAAGAATGAAAGCCGGCAGGCGATGCGCCGGGAGCTCCTCTCTCGCCTTACCCCGGAGGCCGTGCGCGGTCTTCGAGAGATCGAGGCCGGACTCTCGGCGGCGACGTAGCTCACAGGAGCGTACCTCAAATGTCGGGCCCGGCCTGATGAAAGATGACGCCGGTATCGTTATATTTGGCTATGTGTGATCTGGTATATCGGGGCGCACGATACACGTACGGGAGAGAATTATGAGTGAAAAGAAAACCGACGGACGGCCCAAAGAGCGGATCCTGTGGCTATCGATCACCGCGGTGCTCGTCATCGTGATGATGGTGGTGCTTGTGCCGGCGGCTGCTTTCGGTCAATCGGAATCTGCCGAGCGAGAGCGTCTTCTCGAAATGTTCGAGGAGGTGTTCGAGTTCGTCCACGACAACTACGTCGATGAGGTGGAAGCCCAGGAGCTTATCAGAGGCGCTCTCGAGGGGATGTTCGAGAGTCTCGACGACCCGCACTCGGACTACCTTACCGAAGAGGAGATGCGGGACCTCGGCGACACCACGCAGGGTCGGTTCGGCGGCGTCGGCATGTACATTTCCAAGGAGGCGGATTCGGAGGACGGTCGGGAGCCGGCCTACGTGGAGATCGTCTCGCCCATCGAGAGTACGCCGGCCGATCGGGCCGGTGTGCGGGCCGGGGATCTCATCATCGCCATCGAGGGGGAGTCCACCGAAGGGTTGAGCGTAGACGAGGTGGTTTCGCGGCTTCGTGGCTCTCCCGGGAGCGCCGTGGAGATCACGGTGCGCCGCGGAGAAAGCCGAAGCTTCGATATCTCCCTCACCCGTGAGGTGATCGAGGTTCCCACCGTGCGCCACGCGATGATTCCGGAGAACATCGGCTATATCCGCATCATCCAGTTCACCCCTTATACGGATGAGCGGGTGCTGGAATCAATCGAGGAATTCGAGGAAGAGGGCTACGAGTCCCTTATCATAGATCTGCGCAGTAACCCGGGCGGGCTGCTCCCTGCGGTAGTCGACACCGCGGACCTGTTCTTCGAGGACGGTATGATCGTCGGTACGCGGGGACGCAGTCCCGGGGAGAACCGGGAGTTCACCGCCGATTCGGAGTTGGAGGTCGACGATGAGATACCGGTAGTGGTGTTGATCGATGAGGGTTCGGCCTCGGCCGCCGAGATCCTCGCCGGCGCGCTCAAGGACCGGGATCGTGCGTATCTGCTGGGACGGACCACCTTCGGAAAGGGCTCGGTGCAGCAAGTGAGGCGTGTGAGCCCCGGCGGTTTTCGCCTTACCATGGCGCGCTACTACACGCCGAGCGGGACGTACATCGACGAAGACGGTATAGAGCCCCACCAGGTGATGGACGATGATGAGCTGAGTGATGAAGACCTCGACTCGTTGGCCCGGATTCGCGAGGAGGGTTTGGTTCAGGAGTTCGTCTCGGAGCATCCTTCCCCCTCGCAGGCGGAGGTCAGCGGCTTCATCGAGGAGTTGCGCGAGGAGGACATCACATTGTCGGAGCGTCGTATTCGCAAGCTGGTGCGCGATGAGGTGAGCCGGTTGAACGACGAGGACGAGGTATATGATCTCGAGTTCGACCTGATGCTCAAGGAAGCGGTGGAGCTCCTCCGTAACAACGAGATTACCGCCCGTCTGGAATGAAGCAATTCGTGCTTCCGGCAGATTATGGCGGCGAACGGGAAATTGTCGTCACCGGCGAGGATTTTCACTATTTGCGGCGGGTCAGGCGACTGGGCGAGGGCGATCGGCTCGTCGGTCGCGGACGGAACGGAGAGGCCTACGATCTCACGGTGATCGGGGTCGGCGAGCGGCGCATGCGTCTGCGCGTCATCTCCCCGTCCGCCGATGATTCCGCGGCGGACGGGCCCGCGGTGGCGGACTCTCCCCCATCGGCGCCGGCTCCGCCGATCACGCTCTATCAGTGTCTCGCGAAGGGCGGAACCTTCGATCGGATCGTACGGCAAGCCGTAGAGACCGGCGTGGAGCGGATCATACCGGTTGCAAGCGCCCACGCGGTAAAACGGGTGGACGGAGCCGAGCGCAGTGCCGGCAAGCTGGCCCGGTGGCGACGGATTGCCGAGGAAGCGGTTCAACAGAGCGGGCGCGGAAGCCTGCCGACGGTGGAGCCCGTACGCTCCTTGCAGGAGATCGAGACGATTGGCGGCGAGCCGGCCGCATGCGGGTTGGTTTTCCACGAGAAAGCTCTTGCGGACCGTCGGCCGGGCGACTATCTTTGGGAGGGTCTCAAGCGCATCGCCGTGGTGATCGGGCCGGAAGGGGGGCTGGCGGACCATGAGGTAACGGAGCTCGAGAAGCGCGGTTTCGAGGCCCTCACCCTCGGCCCACACGTTCTGCGCACCGAGACGGCTGCGGTGTATGCCGTTGCCGCGGTACAGTCGGTATTCCGGGAGCTTTCGGCTTGGAAACAATGATGAAGAGATCGAAGCGGGTTCACAGGATCCGCGTGGTCGGGGTGCCGGTGGACGTCATCCCCCCTGAGGATATGGAATCCGTGGTTGCAGAGATGCTTGCCGGCTCCGGACGGCAGCAGGTGGTGTTTCTCCGTCTTCGTGACTTGATGCGGGCGCGACGGAGTGCGGAGTTCAGGCGGCTGGTTGAGAACGCCGGCCTGATCGTACCGATTACTCCCGGCATCGTGCGGGGGGCGCGGTTTCTCCGTCGTCGGGAGCCGGTGAGATACGAGCCGTTCAACTTCGTCATTCGTTTACTCGGCATATTGGAGGGCAGAAGGGCCTCGGCATATCTGTTCGGCCTGGGGCGAAAGTACTTGATGCAGGTCGAGCACAACCTTCGTGAGACGTTCCCGGGTTTGCGTCTGGTTGGGCGCTACCCCGGGTACTATCCTCGGGGGCTGGAGCAAGACATCATCACCGCTATCAAGAAGGCTCAGCCCACGCTCTTGCTGGTGGGCCCGGGGGTTCCGTGGCCGGATCGATGGATACTGCGGCACAAAGCGGTGCTCAACCCGGGGATCTACCTCGCGGCGCCGGAGGTGCTGGAGATCTTTGCCGACCGTCGTGCCCGGGAGGCGGAGGGTCGCTCGGCCCGTGCGTTACATGCGGTAAGCGGCATTGTGCTCCATCCGTGGCGTGTGCTACGGCTCTTTATGTATCTGTGGTACGGGCTCCTGTTGCTCGTCTATCGTGTGTTCGGGCTGCGATAGAGGGCGCCTACATGTCGCCGATCTTGAGATATTCATAGACCTCGCGGAGGAAGGCGTCGTGCCGGGCGGTGACCCCGTGGCCGATGAGGCGGGCGACCGGCGGCAGATAGATGAACAGCCCCAGGGCGTCGGTGAAGAATCCCGGTATGAGAAGAAGCACCGCGGCAATCAGAACGCCGGCGAGCCGGGCGTAGTCGGCCCGGGGAAAGACCTCACAGGCGATGTTCCGCCGGATGCGGGCCAACACGGTTCGCACCGAGTTCATGATGAAGAACAGAGCGAGAAAGCCGGTCGCAGCCGCCGCGGCAAGGATGATGTATTTGCCGAAATGCTCCCCGAGGGTAAGCAGAACGTAGCCGTCGGCT
Source organism: Spirochaetaceae bacterium (assembly GCA_046540795.1). Classification (GTDB taxonomy): domain Bacteria; phylum Spirochaetota; class Spirochaetia; order DSM-27196; family PWMO01; genus JAAAOH01. The sequence continues at coordinate 8,295 of JBKHEN010000071.1, forward strand.
ACACCGAGGGCGGAAAGCCCGAGGAGTACCAAGAGCAGTCGTCGGACGAACCCGGAGTCAAACAGTCGTAGTAGTCCTTTCGTCCTGTGCGTCATCACCAAAAATACTACCGCGGTATTATTGGTGTTTCCGGACGCGCGGCTATTCTCCCCGCATGGTCCGGGTCCTCCTGATCGACCGTGAAACGGAGACACACCGAATGCTTGACGCGCTCCTTCCGGATCACTTCACGGTAACGCACCACCCTGAGGCGGCGCTTTCGGTGGATCGCGCTCGCCGGGAGCGACCGGACATCATTCTTCTCGATATCGAGCTGGGAGACGCCGACGGTATCGCAGTGTTGAGAGCGCTCATGACCCTGCCACAGGCGCCACCGGTAATCGTTCTTACGGCGCTACGTCACACACGCATCGTGGTGGAAGCCATGCGAAGCGGCGCAACGGATTATCTCACCAAGCCCGTCGTGCTCCGAGAGCTCAACTCCGCCATTGTCGGCGCTCTCGAACGTCGTATTCCCGACGCAGCCGTTCGTGGCTGTGAAGAAGACCCGCGCCTCATGCGCATTGTCGGTGACAGTCGGGCGGCAGCGGAGCAGCGCCGTCTTGCCTGCTTGTTCGCGGCCGCCGACGGCGCTTCGGTGATCCTGCTCGGTGAGAGCGGAACCGGCAAGGACCTCTTTGCCCAGGTAACCCACGCCCTCTCCGCCCGGGGTGAGGGACCCTATGTGGCCGTGAATTGCGGAGCCGTTCCGGAGACCCTGTTCGAAAGCGAGATGTTCGGGGTCTCTCGAGGCGCTTACACCGACGCGCTCGAACGTCCCGGGCACTTCGAGCGGGCGCACCGGGGCACACTGTTTCTCGACGAGGTCGGTGAGCTCAGTCCCGCAGCGCAAGTGAAGCTGCTCCGGGCGCTCGAGGAGAAGCGTGTGCGTCGGGTAGGGAACGCCGAGGAGTATCGGGTGGACACGCGCGTCATTGCCGCGTCGAATCGCTCTCTGAAAGAGGAGCTCACCTCCGGTCGGTTCCGGGGCGATCTCTTCTACCGCCTGAATGTGCTCGGTTGTGAGCTCGCACCGCTGCGGGCGCGCGCAGAGGACATACCGATGCTGGTACATCATTTCCTGCAAGGTTTTCCCTTCGGCCCCGCGCCGCGATTCTCCGATGCGGCGCTGCACAAGCTGCAGCAGTATCACTGGCCGGGGAACATTCGGGAGTTGCGCAACGTCGTGGAGCGGGCCTGCGTGGTCGCGGGAAACGGCTCGGTGCAACCGGCGGACGTCGTTTTCGTCTAATCGGGGAGTATTCGCAGATAGAGCCCTTCGAATACCGGCACAGGGTTTCCCCGGTCGTCCTCTTCGGTGCCGGTGAACCGTGCCACGACGAGCACCTCCGAATGCGTGCCGATTTGAGCGGAGGTTGCCCCTCGGCCGGCCCGTTCGGGGAACCGATCCCGGAACCGCGATCCTCCGAGATCCACGTAGGCATTGTAGGTGATAATCTCCTCGAGCTCGCGCCACTCGCCGCGAAGCAGCTCGATTCGTGCCCGGAAACTCTCCTCCTCGGCGTCGAGAATTTCCACCGCAGAGACCACCCCGTCGAGAACGACCAGCCGGTCTCGCGGAATTTCCCCGGTTCCTTCCCGCACGGCGCGGGATACGGACTTCAACGAGTGCTCGAAGTCTACGACCGCATCGAAATCCTCGCGTTCGATGCCATGACTCACGCCCGCTGAGCCTGTGAGGACGAGGACGAACATTATCGCGATAGTCAAACCCGATCTCATAACCGGCCCTCCCTAAGCGACCGCATATAACCCGCATCCAGGGCCGAGTGTAGCAGGCTTCGGGACGTTTGTCCGGCGTGGGGTTTTGCCGTCGAGTGTGATATGTTTTGCGGATGATGGGCGAGGTACGTGTTCTCGTGGTCGGGGCTTCGGGAGGGATCGGACGGCACGTCGCATTGGCCCTTGCTCAGCCGGGGGTAGAGTTGGTCGTCCACGGCCGTAGGGAGGACGAGCGTCTCGCCTCGTTGGTGCGGGAGGTGCAAAAACGAGGAAGTGAGCCACGGACGGTCATCCGGGAAATAGAACGTGCCGATGACATACTACAGGACATCCGCGCTTGGCTGCCGCTGGACGTGGTCGTGGTCTCCTTCGGCCCGATGCTTCGGAAAGCGGTCGTGGATACGGAGGTACATGAGTGGCGCCGGATGGCGGAGTTGAACTTCGTCCTCCCCGCTGCGGTGGTTTCGGCGTGTTTGCCGTCCATGACGGAGCGAGGCTACGGACGGATTCTTCTGTTCGGAGGCACCGGGACGGAGCAGGTGCGGGGATTTCGCAGTATCGCCGCCTATAGCGCGGCGAAGACGGCCCTGGGGAGCGTGGTGAAGTCCGTGGCCCGGCAGACGGCGGGACATGACATTTGCATCAACGGCCTGTGTCCCGGGTTTGTAGACACGGAATATTACGGAGAGGCGGAGCGCCGACATGCCCGCAGCCTCGCCCCCGGCGGAGAGATGATCGACCCCGAGGAGGTTGCTCGTCTGGCCGCATATCTGCTCAGTCGGGAGAACCGCGGCACGACCGGCGCGGTCATCCCGGTGGATGGAGGAAGAGGGTGATCCGGCATCGTAGTGGGGTGCGGCGGCGGCGCGCATCAGGGCCGGCGCGGCCGGGCCGAGTGAATGGGAATGGAAAAGGATTCGGTAGTTTGACAAAGGTGTCATGTGCACATAGGATATTGTCAATGCGGCTATGTAAAAATCGCGGGCCTGCACTCACGACTGTAGAAGGGGAGCTATGAGCAACAACGAGATCGTTCCCGGCTTCGACGAGGAAAAAGACGAGAGTCTAAAGATCAGGCTACAGAAGATCGACTCGGTCGAAGGATGCTTGGTTCTCTACCTCACCGGGTATATCGACACGTACAATTCCAATTTCTTCCAGAAGCGGATAAATCGCGCCGTGGAAGCAGGCTTTACCAAGCTTATTTTCCATTGCGGAGGCCTGAACTACGTATCGAGTACCGGTATCGGATCCTTCACGGCGTTCTTGAAGGCGGTGAAGCCGCGGGGTGGAGATCTCGTGCTGCTCGAAATTCAGCCCAAGGTGTACGAGGTCTTTCAGTTGCTGGGTTTCTCGCAGTTTTTCAACATCAAGGACAATCTCGACGAGGCCGTGGAGTTCTTCAAAAAGGGCGGTGTGAGCACCGAGTCCGAAGTATTCCCGAAGATCTTCAAGTGCCCGATCTGTTCCAAGAAGCTCAAAGCCACGAAGGCCGGTCGTTTCCGCTGCTCCGAGTGCAAGACCATACTTGCTATAGATAACTCGGGTCAGGTGTTCCTCGGCTGAGGACTCCTCGTCGAGCATGCCCGCACAACACCCGTAGATTCCGCATCCCAAAGGACTTGACGAAGCGCCAGGCGAGCGCTTTTCTAGAGGACGGAGGTTCGACACAGAACCCTATGCGCGTCGTGGCGAAGGAGGCCTTCCGTGGGAATATTTGACCGTTTTAGGCGACTCATTAAGTCTAATCTCAACGAGATGATCAACCGGGCCGAGAACCCTGAGAAAATGCTCGAGCAGGTCATCGACGATATGAACCGGCAGCTCATCGAGTCGAAGAAGAGCGTGGCGTCGGCCATCGCCGATGAAAAAAAGCTCGAGCGTCAGATAAATCAAACGAAGGCTCAGGCCGCGCAGTGGGAGTCCCGCGCCGAGACCGCCGTGCGCGCCGGCGAGGACGAGCTGGCCAAGGAAGCGCTGCTGCGCAAACAGGAGCTCGACCGCTACGCCGAAGAGTACGATAAGCAGCGACAGCAACAGCATGAATCGGTTGAGAAGCTGAAAGTAGCGCTGCGGGCCCTACAGCAGAAGCTGGAAGAGGCTCAGCGCAAGCGCAACTTGCTCGTGGCCCGGGCACGTCGGGTGGAGACGCAAAAGAAGCTGCAGGAAACCATCGGCGGTATGAATGATACCTCGGCGTTCGAGGCCTTCGACAAGATGACCGAGCGAATGGACGAGCTCGAGGCGCAGAACGAGGCTATGGAGGAGCTCGAGGGCAGCTCCGGGAGTGATAGCCTGGAGGATAAGTTCCAAAAGCTCGAAGGCTCGTCGACCGACGCGGACTCGCTGCTCTCGGAGTTCAAGAAGCGGCTCGAAATCGAGCACAAGTCGCAGGGTGGGGCGGACAAGAGAGGCGACGGAGGCAACACCGAGGCCGGAGAGAAACCGTCGGAGGAGTCCATCGAGGAGTTGAAGCGAAGGTTGCGCGAGGATGAGCAGAAGCGGAAATAGCAGCCCGCTTCGTGTGCACCTCATAACCGCGGATGCAGCCGTTTCCGAGCGAATCCGCAGCCGCATCGAGACAAGATCTGCCTGGCGATTCTCCTCCGGCTCGGGTTCCCGCATCCCGGTGGACGCCGATCTGGTACTTATCCCTGCCGACCGTTGCGACGAGTATCTGCCTCCCGGCTCGGCGTCGCCGGTATACGTCGCCTACGGTCCTGCCCGGTATCTGACCGGTTGCTTCCTGCGGGGATGCAGCGATTACCTCCGCGAACCGTGGGATGCGGAGGAACTGGAGCTGCGCCTGGCCCGCTTTGCGGCGCCCGTAGCGTTTTGCGTGGGTGACACGGCCGTGCGACTCCTCGAGGATGGTCGGCTGGTAAGCACCTGGGGCGCTACGCAGCTCTCTTCCGGTGAACGGGTTATCCTGGAGATTCTTGCACGCCGCGCGGGACGGGCGGTGTCACGGAATGCCATCTTCCATGCTCTCTGGGGTACCTCCGGCGGCAGCTCGCGCTTGGTGGATGTGTACGTTTCGCGGTTGCGAAGGCGCCTGGCCGAGGTACTGCCGCCCGGTGCGTTTCGGGGCGTTTTGCGACCGGCTCGTGGAATCGGCTATACTCTTCATGCGTAAGAGAATAAAACCTTGTGGATAAATTGTGGAAGTATTGGTCCGTCGATGAACGAGTGCTGCGTGTCTATCGGCGAGCCGCTCGGTTCGTTTCCATCTATGTAACGCGCCCGGAAGCTAAATCGTTATAATTCTTTCCATTCAAGATACTTAACCCAGCATTGGTGATATTCGAGTTTTAACGGAGAACTAACCTCTTTCGGATGTGTCCATTTTTCTATACGTGTGTAGTCGCCGAGCTTGTGGATAAATTGTGCGGTGTTTCGTATCTCCGGTCGGTCGGGCGGTCG
>JBKHEN010000072.1:0-13296 GCA_046540795.1 Spirochaetaceae bacterium
CCACCGCCTCCGCGGTCGCGTACAGCCCGGGAGAGCGAATGCCGTCGTCATTGGTTACGAGTATGAGCGGTTGATTATCGTCGAAGTCCAATATGTCCACGAGCGCAGGATACGCAGTTTCGGGGCAGAGGGCAAGGGGACCGAGACGCATCGGAGCGACGGTTTGAGGAGATGGCTTCAGGAGGTTATGAGGTGAGCGCCGTCTCGTCATCGGTGCTCGCCCCACGGTTCACCCGCGTTTTCGCGCTTACGAGGGCAGCTTTGCCTTCACTGCGGCGTTGAACCTGTCGAGCAAATGCATCTTGATCAGCGATTCGGTAACCCAGCTGCTCTCGGTGTACTTGGCGATTACCGTCATGAGCTCGTGTTGTACTACTTCGAGGTTGCCGGGACGGTCGGAAGAAAGCCGGTGGCGCTCTACGACGTCGTGACAAAAGCGACGACGGATGGCGTCGTCGAGACGGCGACTGCCCTCGTGGTAATGATTGTAGGCCTTCAGTTCGGTGGGTACGCGGGTAGGGATGTAGTACTTCTCCAAGAGCATGTTCTGTAGAAACGCCTTGGAGAATCCCTGTGCCGTGGTAAGACGGGTTTCGTCCGCGCTGGTGACCGTGTCCTCCGCAAGGGGATCGAGGCCGGCTATGCCGTCCTTCAGGCACTTTGTTGCCTGTCGATAGCGAAAGCGGTGCACGCCCTGATGCCGAAGATGAACGTTCTCGAGGCCGTACAGGTAGAACAGGTACACACCGTCGAGCACGAATTGCCAGGGTTTGCAGAAGAGCCGGGTGAACTGCGGTGAAACGTCAGGGTCGGTGGGACGAGGCCGTGCCGTCTCCGCTGTGCCGGCCGAGGGGTCGACTCGAAACGCGGAACTCCTCGTCTCTCGCGCGTGTCGTCCGGCTCCGGAGGAAGGAGGGGCCGCCTCGTGTGAGGCGGCGGCCCGGTCGCTCTGAGCACGAAAATACGATCGTACGGTCTCGTAAGCCAGATTCACCTCGGTCATTCTGTCGGTAGACCAGGCTTGGCGCTCCGCGTTGTAATCCGGATGGTAACGCTTGACCAAGCGGCGATAGGCGCGAACGAGGTCCTGCGTGGTGGCGTCGGGTGAGAGCGCAAGGATCCGGTAGGCCGCCTGTACGGTCATGGCGGAGAATAGTATATCGTCGGGGTCGGCCGTTCGCAAGGATTCCGACCGGCGGATACTGGAAGTATTTGACGGATCGGGGAGCTATGCATACAATCGAGGGCAACCGACGAAGTCTGTGAGGTAAACAATGGCGGAAATGAAGGAGCTGTTCTCAGCCTATCGGAAGAGTGAGCTGCCCAGCGACGGCGGGTACATCATCAGTACCTTTTTCGATGGGAACTCGGCCTACACGAAGTACGAGATAACTTCGTACAACAACGTAAAGGACATTTTCGAGAGCGACGAGGGGCTGACCTTTCAGGCCGACGGTCAGAAAGTGTTCGTCCTCGTAGAGCCGGCGAACTATTCGAAAAAGCACGTAGAGCCCACCTACCGCAGCCAGATGGAGCAGATTCCGTATCGTTTCAAAGAGCTCGATGTCCACACCAGCCGGCGGCAGGATAGGATCATGGTGGGTAAGGAGCCGGTCATGACCTACGGTTCCTTCACCGTGCTGAAGAGTCAAGGTGCAAACTTCTCCTACATCGTCTATAAGGCGGACGACCTGGTGGAGAAGGTGCGCAGCTTTTTTGCCAAGTCACTGTGGCAGGACGCCCGGGTTCCCAAGCGGGATGCCGAGCAGGCCGCAGATCTGATTCGCGTCACCTTCGAGCAGATCGTGATATAAGAGCAGCACCGGTGTAGATACCCGACTCCGTGGCTCTTCTCTGTATCTCCCCGCGGCGCCATATGCGGTTATATGCGCGGAGAGGCGGCGTGAAAGGGGGAACGCTCCGGTTGACCGAAGGGGGCCGGTCCGACGATGCCTTTCAAAAAACGAGCCCGGGAACACTCCCGGGCTCGTCGTCTAGTCTGATCGTGATGCGGACCGCAGCGTCAGCTCTCCGCCGAACCGGGCTTGTCGGCGAGATACTTGTAGAGGTCCCACTGTGAGGAGACCGTTTTCTCCGCTTTCTCGAGCAGCTCCTGAGCCACCTCCGGGTTGCTCTGCCTGAGCGCCCGGTAGCGGATCTCCTTGTACATGTAGTCCGAAAGCGAGGTGGACGGCTCCTTGGAGTCGAGCTGCAGCGGGTTCTTGCCCTCCGCCTCGAGCATGGGGTTGTAGCGGTAGACCGGCCACAGCCCTGAAGTGACGGCGGCCTTCTGCTGCTCCATGCCCCTCGACATATCGATGCCGTGAGAGATGCAGTTGGAGTAGGCAATGATGACCGAGGGACCGTCATAGGCCTCCGCTTCGAGCATTGCCTTGATGGTCTGCATGCGGTTGTAACCCATGGATACCCGGGCCACGTAGACATAGCCGTAGGTCATTGCCATGAGACCCAGGTCCTTCTTCTTCAGCGTCTTACCGGCATAGGCAAACTTGGCGATAGCGCCGATCGGCGTTGCTTTCGACATCTGGCCGCCGGTGTTGGAATACACCTCGGTGTCGAGGAGCAGGATGTTCACGTTGCGCCCCTGCGCGATAACATGATCCAGGCCGCCGTAGCCGATGTCGTAGCCCCAGCCGTCACCGCCGAGGATCCATACGGATTTCTTCACGAGGTAATCGGCGACGGAGAGGAGTTCTTCGGCCACCTCGCCCTTTGCCTTGGCGAGCTGATCCTTCAGCTTGCCGACATTGGATCGCTGCTGTTCGATAGCCTCCGGGGTGTCCTGCGGGTTGCTCTTGATGTCACGCAGCACCGTCGGTTCTACGCCGTCGATTCCCTCGGCGATGCCGCGGTCGATGAGCTCCTGCCCATACTGTGCCAGCTTGTCGGCAGTGAGCCGCATACCGAAGCCGAACTCCGCCGCATCCTCGAAGAGACTGTTTGACCAGGCGGGACCCCGGCCGTCGGCACGTTGCGTATACGGCGTGGTCGGAAGGTTGCCGCCGTAGATGGAGGAGCAGCCGGTGGCGTTTGCGATGACGGCCCGATCGCCGAAGAGCTGGCTCATGAGCTTGACGTAGGGCGTCTCCCCGCATCCGGCGCAGGCGCCGGAGAACTCGAACAGCGGCTCGAGAAACTGTGAGCCCTTGGTGGTGTGGCGCTTGATGAGGCTCGGATCGGTGTTGGGAATCTCGTTCAGGAAGTACTCCCAGTTCTCCCGTTCCTGATCCCGCAGCGGAAGCTGCGGCTCCATGTTGATGGCTTTGAACTCCGTTTTCTGCCCGTTCTCCTTGCGATAGGCCGGGCAGACCTGGACGCATACGCCGCAGCCCGTGCAATCTTCGGGTGCGACCTGCAGGGTGAACTTCATCCCCTTGAACTCTTTGCCCATGGCGTCCGCGGACTTGAAGGTTGCGGGCGCGTTCTCGAGATACGTGGGATCGTAGGCTTTCATCCGGATGGTGGCGTGCGGGCAGACCGCCGAGCAGTCTCCGCACTGGATGCACACCTGGGGGTCCCAGACCGGAATAACCTGAGCGACGTTGCGCTTCTCGTACTTGGTAGTTCCGGTGGGATAGGTACCGTCATCCGGCAGCTTGGAGACGGGTATCTCCTCGCCCTTCTGGGCAATGATCTTGCCGGTGACGTCTTTGACGAACTGTGGAGCATCGTCGGGGACGGGGCTCTGAATGCGGATCTTGCTGTCCGCCTTCTTCGGGTAATCCACTTTCTCGATGGCGCCGAGAGTTGCATCCACGGTGTTGATGTTCTTATCGACGATGTCCTGACCCTTATTCCCGTAGGTCTTCTTGATAGCATCCTTAATGAGTGCGATGGCCTCGTCCGCGGGAAGGACGCCGGAAATCTTGAAGAAGGCTGTCTGCATGATGACGTTGATCCTGTTCCCCATGCCCATCTCGTCGGCGATGCGGTTGGCGTCGATCACGTAGAAGTTCAGGTTCTTCTCGACGATCCCTTTTTGCACCTCCTGAGGCAGATGGGCCCACACTTCCTTGGCCGGGAACGGCGAGTTCAGAAGGAACGTGCCGCCCTCTTCGGCATGGGAAAGCATGTCGAACCTCTCGAGGAACGAGAACTGGTGACAGGCGAGAAAGCTGGCCTTCTGAATGAGGTAGGTGCTCTTTATCGGCTGCTTGCCGAAGCGCAGATGGCTCACCGTGCGGGCACCTGCCTTCTTGGAGTCGTACACGAAGTAGCCCTGGGCGTAGTTGTCCGTGGCCTCTCCGATGATCTTGATGGAGTTCTTGTTGGCGCCGACCGTGCCGTCGGAGCCGAGACCGTAGAACATGGCCCGGTGGAAGTTGACGTCCGCCGGACGGAAATCCTCGTCATAGTCGAGGCTGGTGTGGGTCACATCATCCTCGATACCGACGGTGAAATGATTCTTGGGCACGTCGCTCTTGAGGTTGTCGAGCACCGCCTTGGCCATGCCGGCGTTGAACTCATTGGAGCCGAGCCCGTAGCGGCCGCCGACGATGGTCGGCATCGTCTTGAACCCAACTTTGCCGTCGGCAACGAGTTCGGGCATGACCGACTGCAGGTCCTCATACATGGGCTCGCCGTAGGTACCGGGCTCCTTGGTTCGGTCGAGAAGGCAGATGGCCTTGACCGTGGAGGGAAGCGCCTCGGCAAGGTGCTCGATGCTGAACGGCCGATAGAGGCGGACCTTGACCATGCCGACCTTTTCACCCTGCTCGGCGAGGTAGCTCACCGTCTCATCCATGGTTTCGGCGCCGGAGCCCATCACAAAGACCACGCGCTCGGCCTCCGGATGGCCCACGTACTGAAAGAGCTTGTATTCCCTGCCGGTGAGCTTCTTGAACCGGTCCATGACCTCCTGCACGATACCCGGAGCGACGTTGTAGTAGTTGTTCACGGTCTCCCGGGAGGCGAAGAACACGTCAGGGTTCTGGCTGGTGCCGCGGATGGTCGGGTGTTCGGGATCGAGCGCACGCTGCCGCAGTGCCCGGACGGACTCCGGCTTTATCATCTTCCGCATGGTCTCGTAGTCGACCTCTTCGACTTTCTGGATCTCATGAGAGCTCCTGAAGCCGTCGAAGAAGTGCAGGAACGGTATCCGGCTCTCCAGGGACGCGGCGGTGGCGATGAGCGCCATGTCGCTGACTTCCTGAATGCTGTTGGAAGCCATGAGGCCGAACCCGGTCGACCGTGCCGCCATCACGTCGGAGTGATCGGCGAAGATGCTCAGTGCATGCGACGCCACCGACCGTGCAGCGATGTGAAAGACCGTCGGCGTAAGCTCGCCGGCGATTTTGAACATATTGGGGAACATCAACAGCAGCCCCTGCGACGCGGTGAACGTCGTGGTCAACGCGCCGGTGGTCAGGGATCCGTGTGCGGCCCCGGCGGCGCCGGCCTCGGACTGCATTTCTACGACCTGGGGAACGGAGCCCCAGATGTTCTTGCGGCCCTGGGCCGAATACTGGTCCGCGAGCTCTCCCATCGGGGAGGAGGGGGTGATGGGATAGATCGCGATGACCTCGTTCAGCGCATGTGCAACATATGCCGCAGCCGTGTTCCCGTCGATCATGATCTTGGATTTTTCTGGCATACCAACATCCTTTATGTAGGTTTTGAACAGACGTACCCCGGCCCTTCCATGCTCGACGAGGTGCCGGGAGCACAAGTGATTGTTCTGGATTTTCTGGCTCTACTATAACCCGACGTAGGCAATCTTGCAAGGGCATGCGACTCGAGGTGCATTGAAAAAATCCCAAGGCCGTTAAATGCACCCCAAACGAGCTTTTCATGACCCAGGGTGCAAAATACTCCGGCCGATCGTCTTACTCTCCCACCCGACCGTAGAGGAGCCTGAAGTAGTCGAGGTGTGCAAACGCGGCGACGAGCTGTTGCTGTATCGGGTCGTCCCCTGCTTCTCCGGCGCCGCTTGCCGACGTCCTGCCGGCGGTATCGCCCGGGGCTTCGAGACGGTCCGTGCCTTGCGCGACACGCCTCTCGAGCTGCGAGAGAAGCGCGGACACCCGGGCGGCGTAGCGCTCATGACCGAGCTCTCCGGCGACGGCTTTTCGGGTGCCGTTTCTCATTGGACGGCTTCCGGACGGCTCGGCTTCGGCGTGCGGTGCGTCGACTGCTCCGGTACCGTCGAGGAGCCTGAGCACCGAGGCCGTGAGCTCCAGGTTGAGGGAGCCGACCTCGTTTGCAAAGCCCTCGTCGGCGAGGTCCTTGGTGTAGGCGTATTGCATCTGTGGCATTAGGAAACTGAAGTCGACGGTATCGCCTGAGAGCAGCTCCTCTATCTCCTCCTCGACGTGTCGGCGAGCGGCCTCCGGCATCGCGCCGGCCCGATCGAGTTGCTCGGCGTAGCGCACCCTGAGGATGCCGCGAATGGAGTCGATGCTGGGGCTCTCGAAGGGAACGAGAAGGCGACGATAGAACGTGTGCGGGTATCCTTCGAAGAGATGGTCGAGACCGTCGAGGATGTCGAGGTATCGCGCGGCGAGGGGCGCGCCCCACAGAGGAGCCTCGAAGAAGGCGTAGCCGAAGCCTTCCTGGACGCTCGTCGAAAGAATCACCTCCGCCGCTTGCATGAACTCTTCGAACCCGACGCCCGCCTCCTCGAGGCGCGTGCCGACACCGCTCATACCGGGGAGAATACCCGCGGCAAAGGCGGCGTCGACCATGTCCGAATACGGCTTCTCCGGTGGCGATGTGCCCGGAAGGGTAACGACGAGATTCACCGGTCGCTCGGCGTGAAGGGCCAATAGACGACCGAGAAAGCCCGCCTCGAAAACGTTTTTCCGGCGTATGGCCCGGACCGGGTACACGAAGAGATGCCCCTCCCTGTGGAACCCGGGAAACCGCGCGCCCGAGGCCTGTCCGAGCCGGGTAAGCACTTCCGCGGTCCCCGTCGCCGAGCCCGGAGCCTCCCGCCCCGTCTTCTCCGAGGTCCGGGCCGTCGGTCGCCCGGGAACGACAGCCACGGGGTTGGGCAGGGCCGTTACATGGCTTTCCGGAATCCCCGCCTCGAGGAGCAACCGTCGGTCGCGGTAGTTGATCGTAGCATAGGCGATGTTCGATGCCGACGGATAGACCCGTCCGGATAGATGCTCTCGCAGAGTCCTCAGGTTCTCGAAGCGGGCACACTCGGGGAAGTCGTGAATCTGAAGCACCGCGGGTAGATCGGGTTCTTCGGTGAGCACGGTAAGGAGCGCGGCGGTGAAGGGGGGATTCTTGCCGATGTGATAGTTGTGCACCCACCACACGACATCGTCCCCGAGATACTCCCGGCGCAGCAACGTGGCGATCCGCCGCTCTAGCTCTTCCGCCGCCACGCCGTTCTGCTCCGACCGATACCGGAGCTCGGGATGTACTCGGAACGAGACTACCGACGCCGGTGCGGCGGCTCGGATCCGCGCGAGAATATCCTCGGCGTTGTCCTCGCTGCCGGCGACAAGCAGAATCTCGGTGACTTCAGGCAGGTGTTTCCCGACGGCTATACACGCCTGGGTGATGACCCCGGTTACGCCACCGGGGCGGAGATGATAGTGGAAAACGACGAGCTTCATTGTTCTCAGGAATTATAGGGGAGGGTGTCTCGCGTGTATACGGGCCGCGTGGTTGCAGGGCCGCGCCGCGGGAGTGCTTGAAAGTTCTTTGCGTGTAGACATAGAGTACCCGTATGGATCGACGCTTACATGACCTTATTGAGGCGATCTACGGTCAAGAACTCGGCCGAGAGGCGGCCGGGCGAGTGGAGGAGCTTCTGAAGCGGTGTGCCGAACGCATCCGGCGTCCCTCCGCCCTCGGGGAAGCTCCGGAGCCCGAGGCTGCCGGGAGCCCGAGGGCCGCCCGGGCCCCGGAGGCCGCGGAGACCCCGGAGGCCGCGGAGGGCGACGGCGCGCGGTTTCCCCTGTCGGAACGCGACGCGGTAATGATCACCTATGCCGATCAGTTCCGTGGACCGGAGGGAAACCCGCTTTCCTATCTCTATCGGTTTCTCGACGAAGAGGCCGAGGGCGCGCTTTCGGGCGTCCACATTCTTCCCTTCTGGCCGTATTCCTCGGACGACGGTTTCTCCATCATCGATTATCGCCGGGTGGACCCTGTCTTCGGAGACTGGGAGGACATCGAACGCATTGCGGGGGAGTATAGTTTGATGGCCGACCTGGTTCTCAATCATTGCTCCGTGCGGAGTAGGTGGTTCCAGGGTTTTCTCGCGGGTGAGAAGCCCTACACGGAGTACTTCATCACCGTTCCCCCCGACACGGACCTCAGCATGGTGGTCAGGCCGCGAGCGCATCCACTGCTAACCCCTTTCGAGACCGCCCACGGTACCAAGCACGTGTGGACCACCTTCAGCGCCGACCAGGTGGATCTGAACTTCGCCTCTCCCACGGTTCTCGAGGAGATGCTCGACGTGTTCCTGCTCTATATTGAGCATGGTGTGCGCATCATCCGTTTAGATGCCATCGCTTACTTGTGGAAAGAGATCGGCCACCCTTCCATTCATCATCCGAAGACACACCTCTTGGTCCGGCTCTTCCGAGCGGTCATCGACGAGATAGCCCCGTGGGTGGTTCTTCTTACCGAGACCAATGTGCCCCACGAGGAGAACGTGAGCTATTTCGGTGACGGAGGCAACGAAGCCCATATGGTCTATAACTTCAGCCTGCCGCCCCTCGTCCTCGACGCGTTTCTGCGGGAGGACGCCACGAAGCTCACGAGATGGGCCGCCGAGCTCAAGCGGCCGAGTGACGAGGTCACCTTCTTCAATTTTCTCGCCTCTCATGACGGCATCGGCCTGCTTCCCGCCCGGGGGATCCTCTCGGAGGAGGAGATCGGGACCATGATCGAGACGGTCAAAGCCCGAGGCGGGCGGATCTCCTACAAGGCGACTCCCGACGGCCGGATCCCCTACGAGATGAACGTGAACTACCTCTCTGCGGTGACCGACGGGAATCTGCCCACCGAGCAACGCGCTCGGGCCTTTCTATGTTCTCAGGCGATCATGCTCGCACTCGCCGGAGTGCCTGGGGTCTACGTGCACAGCCTGATCGGCTCTGAGAACTGGGCTGCGGGAGTGGAGCAGACCGGAGTGAATCGCAGCATAAACCGCGAGAAGCTCGAGTACGCGACGCTCGTCGACGAGCTGCAGACCGACGGAACCCTCAGGGCGGCGGTCTTCGAAGGGTACCGTCGAATGCTGCAGGTGCGGTGTGCCGATCAGGCGTTCCATCCGGCGGCGCCCCAAGAGATTCTCGACGCGGGCACCGCCGTCTGTGCGCTGCTTCGCGGGGGCGACATGTATGCGGGCGCCGACGCCGGCGACAGGGGCGCCGCGCCCGCCGCACCCGCCGCAAGCTCCCTCGTGCTGTGCCTGCACAACGTGTCCTCCGAGGAGACCGTGTGCCGGTTCCGCAGCGATAGGGTGGGCTCACCGACGGAAAACACCTTTCGGGAGCTCATAAGTGACGATGTCTTTTTCCCCCACTGGGAAAAGGGCCGGGAGGGAGAGTTCTCCGTGAGCCTCGAGCCCTTCGAGGTCATGTGGCTGAAGCTCGGGTAGCCGAACTCTCTTCGGCGCCGCTCTGGGCGCCGACAGGGACGCGGGCCCGCTCCGTCCGCGGAATACCGGCCCGAAACACGCTGCCGTTGCCGGGGGAGCTCGAGACCTCGATGAAGCCGCCGTTTTGCTGGAGGATCCCGAGGACCGACGCAAGACCGAGGCCGGTGCCCTCGCCGATGGACTTGGTGGTGTAGAAGGGCTCGAAGAGCCGCGAGCGCGTTTCTTCGCTCATGCCGACACCGGTGTCCGCCACCGAGATCTCGACATATATGCCCGGCGCCGCGTCGACATCGGCCCCGGTCTCGGCGTCCACCACGCGCTCTCGGGTGGCGATCTCGACCGTGCCCGGCGGGCTGATGGCGTCCCGGGCATTCACGACGAGATTGGCAAGAATCTGCTCGATCTGGGCGGGGTCGATGTAGACTAAAGCGAGGCCCGAGCCCGGGGTGAAGCGGAGCTCGATGCCCTCGCCAAGGACCCGTCGAAACATATCGAGGAGGGCCCCCACGGTCTCGTTTACGTCGACCTGCCTTGGCGTGGCATGTTGCTTCTGTGCGAAGGCGAGGAGCCGGTGCGTGAGCTCGGCCGACCGGGACGCCGCCTGCTTGATCTGGTCGATGTGCCGGCGTACCGGGCTGTCATCCGGGAGGGAGCCGAGGGCCAGAGAAGCGTAGCCGAGGACCACTTGCAGCATGTTGTTGAAATCATGCGCAACCCCGCCGGCGAGCCGGCCGACGGATTCCATTTTCTGCGCCTTCATTAGGCGCTGGTAGAGCTTTGTGTGCTCGGTGACGTCCTCGACGCTTGCCACCATGCCCTCCTGTCGACCCTCCTCCCCGAGGAGTGCGGTCGCGTTCACCTCGAGCAAGCGGCTGGTTCCGTCGGGCCAGGCAATACGATGCCGGACACCGCGGACGATGCGCTCACCGCCCATGATCCGGGAGAAGGGCAGGTCGGCCTCGTCCATCGGGTCCCCGTTCGGGGCCGTGATCCGCCACTCCGGCGCGTTGTACCGGCGCGTGCTGATGTAGTCGCGGCTCAGGCCGAGCACCTCCTCCGCGGCGGCGTTGGCGTAGGTGATAATCCCATCGGCGCCCAAGCGCACCATTCCCACGGGCATGGCCTCCATCATCCGCTGCATCAGTTCACGTTCGCGGCTGAGCGCAGCTTCGGCGTTGCGTCGGGCGGCCTCTTCTTCGGCATACTGCAGGGCGCAGGAGAGGTCGCCCGCGAGCTCGTCGAGCACAATGAGCTCCTCGTCCTGGAAGGCGTTCTCCGTGCCGGCATAGAGGTTGAATGTGCCCACTACGCTCCCGGAGATGAACAGGGGAAACGCCGCGGAGGAGCGGAAGCCCAACTCCAGTGCCGCCTTCCGCCAGGGTGCCATACGGGGATCGGCGGCAATATCGTTGCACACGACGTGAGCGCCTCTGCGCAGAGCGGTGCCCGTGGGACCGGCGCCGCGTTCGGCGTCCTGGGGGAGAATGCGCAGGTGCTCCAAGTATTCACCGCGTCGACCATGCCAAGCGACGGGGACGACCTTCGGCTGAGAGTCGTCCCCGGCGGTGCGGCGGACCTCGCCGACCCAGGCCATGAGAAACCCGCCTTCCTCCACGGCAATGCGGCATGCCTTCTCGAACAGCTCGTTGCGCTCACCGGTTCGGACAATGAGTCGATTAATCTGGTTGATCATCCGCAGCGTACGTGTCTGCGTCATGGTGCGGCCCTCCCGGCGGCCGCTCCCGACCGATGTGCTACCCTTGTGCCTCTTCAAGACAGCTCTCCACCGTCTCGACGAGCGTCTCTTCATCAAAGGGTTTCGCCAGCGTGCGGCGCGCACCGAGCATCTCGCTCGCCCCGAGAAACTGCCGCCCGAGACGATTTCCGGACATGGCGATAGCACAGGGCGGTTCGGAAATGTGGCGCAGGTAGCGTATGAGCTCCATACCCTCACCCTCGGGCATGATGATGTCGGTAATCACGATATGAGGCTCGAAGGCGGCGATTTGTCCCTTGGCGGCCGTTGCCCCGCCGCAGGTCCGAACGTCATAGCCTCTGCGTGCAAGCATCGTCTCGATGAGCTTTCGAATCGGCTCCTCGTCGTCGACCACCAGAATGCGCGTCGTCTTACGTTTCACGGTCTCTCCCTGTTTATCGGGGTTATTGGCTGTGGCGATATCCATTCCTGTGTTGCTCCCGTATGATTCCAAGTATTCTCAGAGGTTTCACGCATCACGGTGTCTTCCTGCGATGGTCCGTCCATTATCCGTTTCGAGCTTCTCAGCCACCACCGTTCCACTCGACTTGTCCAGCCGAAACCGGATGTGCCGCATCGGCTCGCGCACGATGTAGGGGCGGTGACACAGCTCGATGTAGGTGCCCGGATACACCGTATCGACGACCCGGACTTCCGCTTCCTCGTTGGCATCGAGGTGATAGACCAGCTCCGCCGCGGAACGCTGCAGCCGGGCCCGCGCGGCCTCGAGGGTTTGGGCGAGCTCCGCCAGTCGCTCCGCCTCGGCCCCCGCCGGCGTGCGCTTGGCAAGGGATTGCGTCTCGGCGAGCTTCTCGGCCACCCTGAGCCCCTCATCGCGGATGAGGGCGAGCTTGCGATCGATCTCGAAGTCGATACCGCAGTAGATCTCCGTCGCCGCGCCGGAGGGAGTGCCGATGCGGTGGGCCGTAACACCGTCACGGGCGCGCAGCACCGACCGCACCGCCGAACGGGAGCGCCCCAGGGTCAGATACGTGTTGGTCGTGATATGCGAGCCCACGACACCGCCGGTGACGAGAACCGAGTCCTGCGCGGAGAGCGTACAGTTCTCCACAAACCTCGTCTTCACCGTGCCGGCCACCTCGACGCGGCTCTCGCCCTTTCCGAGGATTCCGCCGTCCACCACCAGTGAGCCGCATTCGACAAGGGTTGCGTCGAGGGTACGCAGGCAACGCAGCTCTCCCGTGCAGCGCACGTTGAAACCGTCGCGAACGCCGCCGCGGATGAGCACGTCCCCCGGGAAATCGATGTGGCCGGTGCCGTAGTCGACGTAATCCTCTATCTCGTACAGTGGTGAGACCCAGAGCTCCGCATTCTCGTGGTGCATCATTCCGTCGATGTCCGCCCGCACCACCGTGCCTTCCACCGACACGTTGGCGCCGAGACGCTCGCCGGAATGGGATTGCTTGCGGAACGGGATGCGCCTCCCGGTTATTGTCGACCCCATGCGACCCGGCCGCGTCGGCAGCACATCGGCGAGCACGTCACCGGCGCGAACGACAGGGAGTCGCTTGGGGGCACGGTGGTCCACCCTGTCGGTCCCGTCGGTTTCCGCACGGGCGTTTTCATCTTCGGTGCCGGCATTTTCGTCGTTCGACGGATCCTCCTCGTGCGACGGGGCCTCCCGGACCACGAAGCGGGAGGGGATCTCCGGGGCCGGCTCGGTGCCCCGTGCGACCTCCACGTCGGTAAGCAGCGTGCGTTCGGTGTTGCAGCGGAAAACCGCCTCCTTGATCGCCTCGTCGTCGATGCCGTAGACGACTCCGCTGCGTGACAGACGCCCGTATACTTCATGGATATCGACGGGCTTGCCGACTCCCCCGGGCGGATGCAGGGTAACCGTCGCGCGCATCGCGTCGGAGGCTACGGTGAGCTCGACGAACCCGTTCGTAGCCGGCTCGGCCTCAAAACCCGTCGGCTCAGGCGTCGAGGG
>JBKHEN010000073.1:0-13089 GCA_046540795.1 Spirochaetaceae bacterium
GCCGCGGGGTGCCTCAAGGCGCCACCTCCCTACGCGCGCCGGGGATCGACCACGGGATTTCGCAACACGCCGATCCCTTCTATCTCCACCTCGATAACGTCGCCATGGGCAATCGGGCCCACGCCGCCGGGCGTGCCGGTCAGGATGACGTCTCCCGGCGAGAGCGTGAGGTTCCGGGATATGTAGCTCACGATACGGGCGACATCGAATACCATCATACGCGTGGAAGAATGCTGCACCACCTCGCCGTTGCGCCGCGTTTGAATCTCCAGTTCCTGAACGTTGCCGATATCGCCGGTCTTCACCACCCGCGGGCCGAGGGGCGCAAAGCCGTCGAAGGACTTGCCCCGAAACCAGCCCGAGCGGTCACCGTTCTGAATGTTGCGTTGGCTGACGTCGTTTGCACAGGTGTATCCGAATATATACGCTTCCGCGTCCTCCGGCGCGATGTCCCGTGCCTCGCGGCCGATCAGGATCGCGAGCTCTCCTTCGTAATCGGTACGCTCGTCCTCGAAGGCGTAATCCGCGAGGATCCGAGGAAGGAAGATCGGTTGCTCCGGCCCCTGTACGGCATTGGGCGTTTTCGCAAAGAGTACCGGCTCCGTGGGGACGTCCTTTCCAAGCCCCTGCACCTGTATCGAGAGGCTTTCATCGATGTGCTCGTGATAGTTCAGTCCGAGGCAGATCACCTTCCGTGGATCGACGGTGTAGGTCTGCTCGGTTCCGGCAATGGGCAATGTCGGCATCCGTCACTCTCCTTGAAAACTCGAGTCATATTCGAACGGGTGAAAGAGTCGGTAGAAACGCTCCGGCACCAGAAATCGTAGCGCCGCCGGAACTACCGACACCGTTACGCGCTCGCCTTCATTCTGCGTGTAATGCAGCTCGCCGTCCACATGATAGTCGAAATCCTTTTCACAGGTCACCTCCACCCGTTTCACTTCATACCGTTCGATCATCCCGTGGGTCCGCGCAAGCAAGCGGCGGTTGATGACGTCGTGCTTGCCCCGCCACAGCACCGAGAGATTCAGAGCAATTCCCAGTTTCTTACGGATATCAAACACGTAGAGATCCAGATTGCCGTCGTTACACACCACGTCCGGACAGACTTTGAACAGCTTCCCGTAGTACGGGCGCGTGCCCATCTCGATCATCGGGGCCCGGGTCCTACGGGTGATCCGTTCGAAGCTGTATTCCGCGTTGATCCGGGGACCGCGGTAGGCGTACTTGCCGTCGTACAGGTCCAGTCGGAAGACCGGCCGCTCATCGAAGGCACCACCGAAAAACGCCTTGACTCCCGCGTAGGCGTAGCCGGCGAAGCCGGTAGAGCGGTTCCTGCTTCTCCCGCCGGCGCGATCCCGCAGCTCGAGCACCCGAGCATCGAAGCCGAGCCCGACCAGTTGTCCGTAACGAACCTCTCCCCGGTGCTCCACGCGCAGCAGGTCGACCTTGACCGTCCGGTTGCGCGTAATACTGCGGGCAAAAGCTTGTATTTGCCGCGTCAATCCGTAGGGGACACTGTAGGAATCCTGGATGCCGTTGCCTGTACCGCCCCGGAGAAATCCGACCGCCTTCTCCCCGGCGCAGCCAGACTCCATCATGGCGTTAATCGCAAGATGCGCAGTGCCGTCGCCGCCCCAGACAAGCAAATGCCGATGCGGGCCCGTACAGAAGTCGCGAACGGATTGCACGAAATGGGCCCGATCTCGGGTCTCGACGACCTCGGGGATGCGACGACGGCGTACCAGGCGCTTCAGGACCCGGACATACCCCGGGTAGCGAGTCGGATTGATAACGAGAACGGCCGAGTCCAGCGGACGGTCTTGATCTTCGTTGGGCACGAAAAGTCTGCCGTTTCCCGCGCGCTAGGAGGTAAGCGGCCCGTTAGAATCAAACCCCGCAAACGTGAACAGCTCGCACTGGATCCAGATGAAATTCCCGTTCTCCGACGGCACGAGAAAGCGCGCGGACTCCGATTCGTCACCGTCCTTGGTAAATACCGTCACCTTCTCCGTCGCAAGAACCGGGTAGAGCTTGTCCTTGCGGAAGAGCTTACTCATCCCGATGTAGTGGGACGACATGTGCGGAAAGAAGTCCTCGAACGCCTTCTTCAGATCCTTTTTGACCTGCACGTAGAAGATTCCGTTTTGCATGGATATGAATATAGCATATGCGCGGCACGCGCAACAGTGTCCCTGTTCACAGACCCGTCGATCTCCGCCATAATCCCCTTCCGTCGTGAATCCGGATCGCATCTCCATCGTGCTGGTACAACCGAAAACCTCCGCAAACGTCGGCGCCACGTGTCGGGCGATGAAGACCATGGGGTTCGAGCGGCTCGCTATCGTCGGCCCACCCGCGGCGCTCGATCCCCGCGAGGTTCGTGCCGTGGCGGTTCACGCCGCGGACGTCTACGAGCGCGCCTCCTATGCGGAGGACCTTCCCTCGGCACTTCGTGAGAAGACGCTCTCGGTCGCGGTGACTCGCAGAACCGGTGCGCGGAGGAACAAGCTGCACCTCTCGCCGCGGGAACTGCCCGGATACATCGAGGAGCGTGGGGACCCCGACGCGGCCATCGTCTTCGGCAACGAGGAACACGGTCTTACTACGGCGGAGGTGGCCGCCTGCTCCACAATGGTTTCTATCCCCTCCTCGGAAGCATTCCCATCGCTCAATCTCTCACATGCGGTGCAGATCATCACCTATGAGCTCTTCACCTACCAAAGCGGTCTGCATCCCAGACGAGCGGTCTCCCGTATCGAGGAGGTCGAGACGCTGGTTCACACGGTGTGGTCCACGCTTGACGATCTCGGGTTCTATCGCAATACCGACGGAAGCGAGAGCGCGCGGTTTTTTCACGACCTCTTCGTCCGGGCGGGTATGCGCAAGTTCGAAATCGACTATCTCAAACGGATCTTCGAAAAGCTTCGCTTCATGGCCCGCTAGCGCAACGCCCGCCGCCCCCACCGCCCCCACCGCCTCCGGCGCGTTACCGGCCGACACCACGGTTATCCATGCGGCGGTTCTCCATGCGCCGGTGATCCGGCATACTGGTGCCATGGATACCGACCGTTTGCTCTATGAGGATCAGTGTCTCGTGTGCGTCAACAAGAGGCCGGGAGAACTCGTCGAGTGGAACACAGGCGGAGAGCGACCGTTGATCGAGGATGTGCGGTCCCACTTTGCCGAAGCCGGCGAGCACGACTTCGTAGGGATCGTCCATCGCCTCGATCAGCCTACCAGCGGCGCTATCGTGTTTGCCCGGACCGCCTCCTGCCTGCGGATCTTGAACACGTACCTGCGCACGGGACGCGTTGGAAAGACCTACTGGGCGGTAGTGGATTCACCACCGCCGGAGCCGGCGGACACCCTCGAGCATTACATCTATCACAAGCGCGAGCTGAACAAATCCTATGCCTCCGAGGGGCCGCGGAAAGGCGCCAAGAAGGCCCGTCTCGATTACCGCCTCCTGGCCCGCAGCGACCGGTACCATCTCCTCGAAATCGAGCTGCACACCGGCCGGCACCACCAGATCCGGGCGCAGCTGCACCGCATCGGTTGTCACATCAAAGGGGATCTCAAGTACGGGTTCCCGCGGTCAAACCCGGAGGGCGGTATCCACCTGCACGCCCGGGCGCTCACGTTTCCCCACCCGGAGACCGATCGAACCGTCTCGGTCACAGCGCCGGTCCCGGAGGACAGCCTCTGGCAATTCTTCGAGCAAACCGTCGAAAACTGATCCCGGACCTCGGACGACGGCCCCCGGACCTCGGACGACCGCACGCTCGGCACTTCGCCGCTGCGTGCTCAGTGTCCGCCGTCTCCTATTCCGTTGAGAACGGCCGCTGCTTCACAAATGCTTCGCCCGTCGGCGGCGGTAACGATAGACGCGTAGCACCCACCGGTATCCATCTCGACGTTCCGCTGCACGATCACTTCTTCCCCTCGCAGCGCCTCTCCACTGAACTGCACCAGGAGCTCCGAGAACGGGGTCTCCGAACTCCCGTCAAGCGGGAAGGCGTCGAACACCCAGTCCACGTAACGGGCATTGTTTACGTGTTTGTTGACGTCGAGATCGGAATAGCGCGCTACACGGCGGTCCGCCTCTTCCAGCTCCGGGGGCACACTCGGTTTGCCGGGTAGCTCCGAGATGGCGTGGTCCTCCTCGAGCATCACCGACGGGTCCATTATCCGATCCGGCCGCCGCGGACGCTTGCTCTCCACCTCCAAGGTCAGCCACCCGCTCGTTGCACGGACCGCGTCCTCCCCTTCGGCGTTGCGAATGACGAAATCACGGAGCGCAAAGAGCTTGGATATGCCCTTCGGCCACGTCTCGAGCACCAGATGATCCCCCCAACGGAGAGGCCGAAGCCACTGAAGACGAATCCGGGAAATCACCCAGAACAGGTCCCGCTCGAGCAACGCGTGATAGCCGAATCCCAGCCGTTCGGCATGCTGCCACGCGGCTTCCTGGAAGTAGTTGAAGAGAGAGCTCGGTTTTACTCGTCCCGATTCGTCCGCGTCGTAGGAGCGGACGCTGAGCTCGTCGTAGTACCGTTTCATCACGCCGGAGATTATGGACCGCAATCGGAGGAGACTCAAGAACCCTAGAGCTCGCACTCCACACAGGAGGCGGACTCCGGCTCGAACTCGAGGGTGACGTGGTGAATGTCCCAACCCGCAAGCCGCTCTTTGATGCGCGCCTTGAGCTCTTCGAGGCCTCCGAGGCTCATGTTCTCATCGACGACAACGTGCGTGGAGAGCAGGTTGTAGCTTCCGTCAAGGGACCACACGTGTAGATCGTGCACGCCCAGCACCTGCGGAAAGGCCTTCACCTCCTCTTCGATATGTCCGAGGGCGATGCCCGAAGGCGCGTACTGCAGGAACACGCCGAGGGCACTACGGAGCCGTGGGACGATGCGAGAGAGCACGAAAACCGTCACCGCCACCGACAGAATCGGATCCAGAACGGGAACATCGGCGAAGAGCATAACCACGCCCACGACGAACACACCGATCCACCCGAGTACGTCTTCGAGAAGATGTAACAGAACCACACGGTGGTTGAGCTTACCCCCGCGCCGCAGGCGGAGCACCGCGGCGAGATTGAACCCCACTCCCGCGACGGCGAGGGGAATCATACCTTCGGGCAGAACGGGCTCGGGGTCGAAGAGCCTGGGCACCGCCTCCATCAGCACGAAAACCGAGCCTAAAAGCAGCACAGCCGCGCTCACCACGGCACCGAGCACCGAGTACCGTTTGTATCCGAAGGTTTGTCGGTCGGTTCGCGGGCGGCGGGAGATACGCTCCATGCTCCAGGAGAACAGCAGGGAGACCGAATCACCGAGGTCGTGTACCGCGTCCGCCAGGATCGCCACGCTGTTCGTCAGCATCCCCCCAACGAACTCCACCAGTGTGAAGACCAGATTGAGGAAGAACGCCACACGAAACCCGCCGGCCCCAGGGTCGTCGTGGGCGTGAGCGTGTTGAGGTTCGTGGTTGTCCACGGCTCGCGGTTGTTCGCCGGTCATGAGTGCTCGCTGATGCTGCGTATCATCGGGACGGAGCGAATGCCGTTTTGCTCCTGCTCCCCATCGGACGCCGCAAACCCCAGCGCCTCATAGGCACGGACGGCGTTCGGGGTGGCGTTTACCGTCAAGATGTTCCGCCCTCGCCCCCGGGCGGTCTCTTCGGCGTAGCGAAGCAACACTCGGCCGACTCCTTGCCCCTGGTGTTCCGTGCGTACGAATAGCAGCGCGATGTGCGCGTAACGCCTCAGCTCGAGAACACCGAGAAGGGTACCGGTATCCGGCTCCTCGGCGCCGACGAGCACGTGGTCCCGGCCGGCTCGTCGGACAAGCGCCTGCTCGTCGATGTAGTCGAGAAACGACGCGACCCCTGTAGCGTCGTAGAGGGGCGCCACGTGTTCCTCGAAGACCTCCCGGACGAGCGCGGCGGCGGCCGGGATCTCCGCCTTACTCAGGGGCCGGCACCGCCAACGGTCAGTGAACGTGACCGTGGTCGAGCTCTTCCTGGGAGGCTTCTCGGACCTCATTGACGGTAACGTCGAAATGCAAGGTACGACCGGCGAGCGGATGATTTGCATCGAGCGTGACGTCGGATTCTCCGACCTCGGCAAGCGTCACAACGCGCCGGTCTCCCTCGGAGGTCTGCGCCTCGAATTGCATGCCGACCTCCAGCTCGGCGTCCTCCGGCATCTTGGTGCGGGGTACCTGAAAGAGCAATTCCTCGTCACGCTCCCCGTATCCCTTTTCCGGCGGGACCGTCGCGGAGACCGATTCGCCGGGGTTCTTCCCGTCGAGTGCCTCCTCCAGGCCCGGAACGATGTTGTCGTGTCCGTGAATGTAGGAGAGATCCCCGTGGTCCTCGGAGCTGTCGAGAACCTCTCCGGTTTCATCTTTCAGCGTGTAGGCGATCGTAACGACCGCGTCTGTCTTGACGTTCATTTTTTTCTCCTTTGCGTACGGTATCACGCTGCGCGTACGGCTACAAGGTGCGCGAGACCGCCCGCCTCAGTGCGCATACGACTCGAGTACGTGCTGAACGAACCGTGCCACCTCCGGATCGAGCTCGGCGGACACGCTGCGAAAGCGCTCTGCGATGCTCTTCACATCCGGGGGACCGTCGGCAAGGAGCATCGGGGTCATTTTGCCCCCGTAGGGGACCTCTCCCGCATCGATCCGATGATGTTCGAAGCCTCGTTCACGCGTCCACGTAACCGCGTTCTCATTGTCCTGCTTTTCGTAGGAGAATTGAAACCCGACGATGCGGGAATCCCCGCGTGCGGGGTACCACACCACGAGATCGTGGTCCGCGTCCGTAAACCACCTGCGGTATCCCTCCCGTGGTACTTGCTTGACCTTCGCTATCTCGTACAGCACGCCTCAAACATAGTAACGATACCCGCATATGGCAACCGGCGACCGGGTCAGCGAAGGTATCGAGCCCCCTCGTCGGTCAGCCTGATCGTCCATTCCAGGTTTCGATTGGAGGTGTCCACCAGACCGCGTTTCCCGGCAGCCTCTGCAAGCTTGCTGAGCTTTTTGTATCCGTACTGACGGTAGTCGAAGTTTCGCTCGTTCAGCACGTTGCCTACTCTCCCAAGGGAGACACCGTCGGCAGCGGTCGGCGAGCCGCCGCACTGGGCCACGGTTCGGAGAAAGGTTTGAAACGGCTCGGTCACACGTCCCGAGGCGGTATCCTCTGAGCTCGGCACGGAGAGAATGAGGTCGGACCCCTTTGTCTCCACCGTCACGTATCCCTGCTTCTGCGCGTCCTGCACGAACGACTTCCACGAGCGGTAGCCGAGCCGCGACTCGTCGAACCCTTCGTGCAGCAGCTTCATACGGATCTTCACCGGGCCCAACCCGGGAGTCTTCTTGTTCTTTCGCATCATGGACACGGCTTCCGAGAGAAGCTGGAAGGCCTGCTCGCGCGTGAGGTTGCTTCCTTCCTCCTCGGCCTCGGTACCGGAAGTCTCATCGTCGGCAAGCAGATCACGATAATCCCGGTACTCGTCGGCGAGCTCGAGGAGATCTTCACTTGCGCTTCGGGCGTCACACACGACGGCCGTCTGCGCACCTCTACGGCGTATGCTCACAAGCAAGGGGCGAAAGTCGGAATCCCCGGTTACCAGCACGTAGGTCGAAACGTGGGGATACAGGAACAGCAGCTCCATCGCACTGGTTACCATGGAGATGTCCGCGCTGTTTTTCCGGGCCTGCGGTACATGCATCAGTTGAAAAGATTCACCGGCAAGAACCGAGTCCGCTCCCGAGAGCCGCGAGCGTTTCCAATCTCCGAAGGCATACGCCACCGAAACGCGGCCGAAACGCCGTGCAAACTCGATGACCGCGTCCACCAGGGACTTCAGGGACCTGGGATTGACATTCTCGGCGTCCCAGAGTACCGCCACGCTTTCTTCGCTCATGTTCCCTATCTTATCCGAACGCGGCCGTTGCTGCATCCCCGTCACGTCGCGCGGGTACGGATCAGGAACACAAAGTAGAGGATGTAGACGATAAAGAACGTAACGCCGCCCCAACGCGGCAGGCGACGCTTGAGAGCGATAACGATGAAGAGGAACAGACTGACCGCCGCCATGAAGAGGAAATCGAACCGAAAGTCGACGGCTCCGAGGTCGATATTCCGCAGGATGGAAACGGTTCCGAGCACCAGCAGCGAATTGAAAATGTTGCTGCCTACGATGTTTCCGAGGGAAATGTCGGTCTCTCCGCGGATGATCGCTGCGAGTGAGGTAGAGAGCTCCGGGAGACTGGTCCCCAATGCAACGACGGTTATCCCGATAAACCGCTCGGATGCTCCGAAGACGTTCTCCGCTATCCAGGACGCGCCGTCCACGAGCAATTGACCGCCGACGGTAAGCCCCGCGATTCCGGCCGCCACCTTTAGGAGAAGCACCGACATCGGCGAACGCGGCTCCTCGGTAATCTCGTCCAGGGGAACCTCCTCCAGCGCCTCCGGCCCCCGCCCCCGGGCATTGAAATAGAGAAAGGTCAAATACCCCACGAGGAGCGCTACCATCAACACCCCCTCGGCAGTAGTGATCGTTCCGCCGCGCCAATACCTGTCCGGTGACTCGAAGTCGAAAACTACCAGAGCAAGGACGACGTAGGTACCGAGCATGATCGGCGTATCGATAAACGCGATTTTGCGGCTCACCTCGAGGGGGCGCACCAGAGATACGAGGCCAAGAACGAGAGCAATGTTAACGATGTTGCTCCCGATGATATTCCCCACGGATACCGGCATGAGCCCCTTCCACGCCGATATGAGGCTCACGAATAGCTCCGGCGCGGACGTGCCGAAGGCAACCACGGTGAGCCCGATAACCAGAACGGGTATCTCGAGCTTTCGCGCTACCCCCGACGCCCCGGCAACGAGGAAATCACCACCGAAGTAAAGCAGGACCAATCCCGCAAGAACCAGTAGGACGTTCAGGAAGACGGAAGCCGCCATGGCCCGGCATCGTAGCTGAAAAGCGGGGTGCTCTCAAGCTCGAATGGGGACTCTCACGTTCAGCCGAGGAATCTTGAAATCTCTTCGGCAAGTGCGGATTCTCGGATCGGCTTCGATACGAACCCGTCCATACCGGCTTCCCGGCAGTTGCGCACGTCCTCATCATAGGTGTGCGCGGTGAGGGCAATCACCGGGGTCCGAGAGAGCCCCTTCTCCCGCTCGTGCGCCCGGAGCCTACGGGTGGCCTCCGGGCCGCTCATCCGCGGCATACCCACGTCCATGAGCACGAGGTCATAGGTTCCCGCTTGCACCCTCTCGACCGCCTCCACCCCGTCAATCGCCACCTCGATTTTGTATCCGAAGGTTTCAAGAAGCCGCGTAAGGTACAACCGATTGATTGCCTCGTCCTCGCAGATCAACACGCTGACCGCCCCATCCTCACGATCCGCGCGGGCGGCTTCGGGACACCTCGATGCATCCAACGTTGTACGAGCTTCCGGCCGGGCCTTCTCGTCAGTCCGGCACTTCGGCGGGACGTTGGCGTCGAGGCATTTGCCGTCCTCGGTGGGACCGGCCACCGCCAATTCCGGCGCCGGGCCGAACAGGAGTTCCACCCGGAAACGGCTTCCCGCCCCGACCTCGCTCTCAACGGTGACCGTCCCTCCCATTGCCGTTACGACCTGCCGCACGATGGCCAGACCCAACCCTACGCCACGGACGGCGTGTCCGGATTCCCCCTCGAGACGGGTGAACTGCTCGAAGATGTGCTCACGCTCGGCTGCATCAATGCCGACCCCGCTGTCCCGCACTTCCACGCGATATCGACGCGGACGGGTGAGGTCCGATCCCCCGCCGGCGTCGCTTGCACCGGCGTCGGTCGTGCCGCTTCCGCCGCTCTCACGGTTCGTGTCGACGGAGGTGAGTTCGATCGTGACATCGCCTTCGTCCGTGTATTTCACCGCGTTGCTCACCAGGTTTGTCAACACCTGCGCAAAGCGGCCACGGTCGCCGAGCACGAGGTCCGGAGCGCCGCCGAGGTCCACCCGAACGCTGAGCTCGAGTTCTTTCTCCGTAGCTTGCGTCTCGAAGAGGCGGCACACGTGCTTCACAACGGCGGTCAGCGAGAAGGGCTCACGGCAGAAGTGCAGCTTGCCGGCCTCGATCCGTTCAAAGTCCAGGAGGTCATTGACGAGCGTTGTCAGATTTTCCGCCGACAGCTTCGAGTGCTCCAGGTAATCCCGCTGCCTTTCGTCGAGCTGTGTCCTCCCGAGCAGGGAAAGCATCCCCGACAGGCCGTTAAGGGGTGTGCGGATCTCGTGGCTCATATTGGCAAGGAAGACGCCCTTCGCCTTGGTGGCCCGCTCG
This sequence comes from Spirochaetaceae bacterium, assembly GCA_046540795.1. Classification (GTDB taxonomy): domain Bacteria; phylum Spirochaetota; class Spirochaetia; order DSM-27196; family PWMO01; genus JAAAOH01. Next base: position 10,366 of record JBKHEN010000073.1, read on the forward strand.
GCCTCCTCCCGGGATGCCTCGAGTTGCGAGGTGCGCTGCCTGACCTTGCGATCGAGCTCCTGATTCAGACGCTCCTGCTCCGATAGTCTCAGCTCCGCCTGCCGTCGACGTCGGCGGATTCGCAGCGCCAGCAATGCGACTGCGGTCGCCCCGGCCACCGCGTAGCCACCGTATGCCGTACCCGTGCGCCACCATGGCGGCCGCACGATGAGGGGTAGGCTCACCCCCTCTTCGTTGCGATTACCCCTGCTGCCGGCGCCCGTTACACGCAGCGTATAGCGCCCGGGGTCCAGATTCGTGTAGCTGCCGAAGTTGCGCTCACCGGCATCGATCCACTCCGTGTCGAAACCTTCGAGCATGTACGAGTACCGGTTCTGCTCCGGGCTCGAATAATCGAGGGCCGCAAACTCAAAGGAGAAAAACGACTCACCGTAGTTCAAAAGGACCGGCTCGAACTCCGCGGGGCCGCCGGCCGGAACAGTGCGCTCGAGGGGTCGTTCCTGTCCCATGACCGTGAACCGTGTTATCACCAGAGGCGGCACGAACCCCGCGGCCGAGTCCAGCGTCGGGTCTACCATCGTCAACCCGTCTACGCTGCCGAAATACAGCGTTCCGTCCGCACCGGCGGTCAGACCGTCGGTCAGGTCATTCGACAAGAGCCCGCCGGCAGCGGTGCGCGTCCGGAGGGTGCCATCCTCGGGGTCATAGATCGAAAGTCCGCGATTCGTGGCAAACCACAGCCTGCCGGAATGATCCTCAAGAATTCCCACCAGCTGATCGCTTACCAGACCGTCCGCGCTCATCATGTGGGAGAACGAATCGGTGTCTCGGTGGTACCGATTCACCCCACCCCCCATCGTAGCGATCCAGAGCCGCCCCTCGCTATCCTCGAAGACCGTGCGGATGTTGTTGCTGCTCAGGGAGTCGGGATCGTCGGGGTCGTGCGTGTACCGGATGAACTCCTCCCCGTCACGATCGAGGCGATTGAGCCCGTAATTGGTCGCCACCCAGGCGTCACCCTTTGCATCGTGCATGACCGAGCGCACGAGGTTGTCGCTCAGGCTGCCGGGGTCATCCGGGTCGTGCCGGAATACCCGGGAGGCTCCGGTGTCGGGGTCGTAGACCACGAGGCCGCCGGTGTGTGTGCCCAGCCAGAGGCGGCCGGACGGCCCTTCGTGGATGCTGAGCACCACATCCTCCCCCCGGGGCTCCCCGCCGTAACGGATCCGCTCGAAGGACTCCTCTTCGGGATCGAACCGGTTGAGCCCCTCGTTCGTCCCGATCCACAGGCGCCCGGAGGAATCACGGTACACGTCGTTTACGATGTCGTTGCTGAGTGATCCGGGATCGCTTTCATCATGGTGATAGGTCCGCTCCACCTCGCCGTGAGGGCCCAACCGGGCCAGCCCCCCGCGGTAGGTGCCGATCCATGTCCTCCCGTCTTCATCGGCGTGCGCTGCAATGATCTTGCCCGGCGGGAGGCCGGCCGGATCGTCGGGGTCGTGTGCCAACAGGCGATACCGGTTTTTCCAGGGAACGTACCGATTGACGCCGCCGCCGTTGGTACCTATCCACACGATCCCCGAGCGATCTTCGGCAAGGGAATAGATGACGTCGTGTGACAACCCCGGGACCCCGACCTGCCGCTCGGCGGCCCGTACGTGACGGAACTCATCGTTTTCGGTGTCCACCACGTACAACCCCTGCCCCCAGGTTCCCACCCAGAGAAGCCCCGATGAATCGAACATCATCGTGTAGATCTCCGCCTCGGGTACGCTCAGGGTTCGCACGTTGCCGGTCTCGACATCCAAACGCGAGACACCGCCGTTCCAGGTTCCGAGCCACAGAACGTCCGGGTCCGCCGGGTCGGGTACGATGCTCATTACGTACGGTGACGGCAGCTCTTGGGCCGTCCCTTTCTCCGTCCCGTTCGTTGCCACCGTTTCGAAGGTGTCCTGTTCCCGCCGGTAGCGCGAAAGCCCGCCGTAGCTACCGATCCACAGGCGTCCACGCGCATCGACGGTCAACGCCCGGATTACGTTGTCGGGAAGCGTCCCCTCCTCGTCCTTCCGGGCTACATACCGGTGAAAGCCTTCACCTTCGTCCTGCAGCCGGTTGAGTCCGTCCAGCGTACCGACCCACAGTCGCTTGTTGCCGCCGCGGGCAATTGCGGTTACGACATTGTTGCTCAGGGATTGCGGATTATCGGCCTCGTGGACGTACCGGCGGAATTCCCCGGTCTCCGGGTGGAAGCGATTGAGACCGCCGTAGGTGCCGATCCAGAAAACATCGCCGTCGTCCTCACGGTACATTGTCTGGATCTGATTGTGGACGAGGGAGTTCGTGTCAAAGGGATCATGAACGTGAGCGTCGACGCCGTAACCGTCATACCGATCGAGTCCCGATTGCCCTCCGAACCACATATACCCCCGCCGATCCTGGATAATCGAGGATATGGAAGAGCCGGAGATGCCGTCGTCGATACCGAGCCGGTCGAAGCGCAGCTCCCCGTCGGGCAGCCCCTCCATAGGCTTCACGAGCGTTTCCGGCTCGGGGAGTTCGGCGACCGCGGCAACGACCGTCCAGAGGAGGAAGGATGCGACACAGATCGGCCGCAGCAGGGGGAGCATACCCACTATATTAAACCTATTAGAGAAATAAAGTCAACTGTACTTTACAGACGCTTTCAGCGGCGCCCGGGGTCAGAGCCTGGAGCCTGGAGCC
>JBKHEN010000074.1:0-13026 GCA_046540795.1 Spirochaetaceae bacterium
TCGAAGCGACCCGAGGCGATGGAAACCGACAGCACGTTCGGCAACCGGGAGATCTCCTCCGCCTTTGCATCGAGAAGCCGTGTCTCCGCGACGTTTGCACCGATGAGGGTGAGCTGCCGGTTCGTGAGCACGTCCGGATCGATCAGACCGCGGAAGGCGAGCACGCCGGACTCCTTCATATGCTTGATCCGCTGCCGCACCGTCCCTTCCGAAAGCCCGAGCTCAGCGGCTATGGCGCTGTTCGACACCACCCCCGAGCGAACGAGGTCGATTATGCGCCAGTCGGTCTTGTCCGGTTGACGTGAATCTCTATCCATTCTCTTGCCGGGGAGGTGCCGGGATCACTGCACCCCGTCATAGGCTTCGATGTGCTGCGGGAGGCTCTTACGGTAGGCCTCGAGCTCCTGCGACGTCACCTTTCCGGCATGCACACGATGCGGGGAACGACAATATCTACAACGAATCGTCCCGTTGTCGTTGTAGAACTTCGGCGGAACGTCCTCCGAAACCACACGGGTGACACAGTTCTCGTTCTCGCACAGGAGATACACGAACTTCTCCACGACGCGACCATTTCGGATGTAGTTCACCGTCGGCTCCGGGGAGATCAGGGCGATGTTCTTGAGGTCACGCTCCGCGAGCTCCTGCAGATCGGTTTTGAGAAACGGATTGCGCTTTTCCTTGATGCTTGCGGTTATGCAGGTATACCCACGGGTTTCCAGGGAGAGAGCTTCATCGACCGCCTTGCGGCTTCCCGGCGCAAGGTGATCGACCACGGTGCCGTTGTGTATTCTGTCTATGAACATGCGTTCCTCGTTGCGCTCCCGGATGTGCCGGGGAAGACGGTTGTTGCCGAACTCGAGCTCCCCGAGCAGCGCTCCGCCATAGCGGATATAGCCCTCGTGATTCAATATCTCATGCAGAAGTGCTTTGCGCATGAAGATCCCGAACTCCGCCTGCCTGAAGAACGCCTGCGAGCCGTGAAAGTACACCCGGTAGTCGATCTCCGCCACGTCGCTATTCACCGGCAACGGGTGGAGAATCTTCACGTCGAACCCTTCCACCTTGTCGAGATCGATCCGATATCGAGCCATCATTTCCGAGATGTCCCGATCGGTGACGTCGGGCATGCGCTCGAGCTGCGGCCGCGTCATGTAGTAGTAATCGACCCCTGCCATCACGTCCCGAACGGTATCCTCGCGCCTCACCTCTACGCCACGGTCCTCGAGAAGCGAGACGAGGTCGCCCGGCATGCCGAGAAAATCCTCCGCGGCCCAGCGGATTCGCACATCGTCGAAATGTGACAACGCCAAGCTCAAAGATCGAATGGTCCGGCCGTGTGAGAGGTCCCCGCCGAATCCGATGGACAGTCCGTCGAGAGCCCCCCCGTTGAGCACGTAGAGGGTCAACAGATCGAGCAGCGCCTGCGTCGGATGCTCGTTCTTGCCGTCTCCTCCGTTGATGACCGGAATACGGGCTACGTCGGCCGCCCACTGCAGTGAGCCGTCCGTCGGATGCCGCATGACCGCCACGTCGAAATGATTGGCTCCCATCATGGTGACCGTGTCGCGAATGGTCTCCTTCTTCATCACCGAGGTTCCCTCGGTTCCGGAGAACCCGTCGCTCAAGCCCCCGAGCTCACGGATGGCGGTATGGAAGCTGGTGCGAGTCCGGGTGGAGGGCTCATAGAACATGGATGCCAGACTGCGTCCCGCGAGAGTCGTAGCAAAGGCGTGCCGCCCCCCGGACTTCTCCTTCTCGAACATCATTGCACCGACGCGACAGAGATGGAGTATCTCCTCGCGAGAGAAGTCCGTTATGGATATGACATCCCTATTGTGTAGATCGACGGCCATGCCTTTTGAACCCGCTCGTCGTGTGAGTATCACAACAGCCGGGGAATTGCAAGTCACTTTTCGCGCACCCGCGGGTGCTGTATAATGTCGGTGATATCATGGATGAGCGCATTCGGGTACTCATAGCGGACGACCACCCCATGTTTCGTGAAGGGGTGGAGCTCATTCTCGAGTCGGCCGGCGGATTCCATATCACGGGGGAAGCCGGAACGGCCGCGGAAGCGTTTCGCCGGGCCCGGGAGGATCCCCCCGACGTAGTCCTGCTCGATATTTCCCTTCCCGACGTAGACGGGCTCAGTGCCCTTCCCCAGATCCGAGACGCCGGCGACGGCACCGCCGTGCTCGTGCTCAGCATGCACTCGGATCGCAGCCACGCCGTGCGTGCTCTCGAGGTCGGGGCCGACGGATATATCGGCAAACAGTCCGCTGCCCGGGTGTTGGTCGACGGCATCCGGGCTGTTTACCGCGGAGAGCGTTACTTCGACGATATGACCATGAAGGAGCTCGGAAGCTATTCCGAGGATGCCGAGCAAGACGACGTTCCGGAGCAATTCGAGGTGGAGGATCCCATGAAGAATGAGGGGGATTCGATCGAGCGCATCGGTGAGTTTCTCAGACGGATAGGCGCGCTCAGCGAGGAGCAGGTGGGTGAAGTTCTCGACGTGCAAAGCCGCTCGCCGGAAAAGAAGTTCGGCCAGATTGCCGTCGAGCTCGGCTATATAAGCAGCGAGCTCATCGACCGCTACCTGTCCTCGCACAGGGCGGGCTGAGCTCCGCAACAGCATACGTGCCGTTTCCCTGCGAGCGGCATAAGAATTCCCCCGATAGGAGTATGTCACGATGAAACGGATCGATCGGATCGCCGTCCTCGGTGCGGGCGCCGTAGGGGCGGTGTACGGAACAATGCTTCACGACGCGTATCCCGGCCGCGTACGATTCCTTGCGAATGACGCTCGAACGAAGCGGCTCGCCGCAAGCGGCCTCCTTGTCAACGGCACCCATTATCCCGTTGAAGCGGTCACGCCGCAGGGGCTCGACAGGGCCCCGGACCTCATCCTCGTGGCGGTAAAGTACCATCATCTCGATGAGGCGGTGGAGCTCATCGCGGAAGCGGCGGGAGAGCACACGGCGGTTCTCTCGGTGCTCAACGGAATCGACAGCGAAGAGATCATCGCAAAGCGCATCGGGTGGGAGCGCGTCCTGTACGGCGTCGCGCTGGCCATCGACGCTCAGCGATCAGAGAACCGGATAGACTGCTCCACCTCCGGAACCATACACCTCGGACGGGCAACGAATGAGCCGATGGACGAGACGGTGGCGGCCGTGCGCGACACCCTCGCCGGCGCAGGTATTTCGGTGGAGGTGCCCCGGGACATGCTTCGCATGCTGTGGTGGAAATACATGATCAACATCGGCATGAACCAGGTATCCGCCGTCCTCGGTGCACCGTACCGTGAGTTGCAAAAGAGCGAGCATGCGGTCGCTCTTACCGACCGGGCGATGGAGGAGTGCATCGCGGTGGCGCAGGCGGAGAACATCGCCCTCGAGCACGCGGACATCGAGCGATGGCACGAGGTGTTACCGCGCCTTTCGCCGGACGGGAAGACTTCGATGCTCCAGGACGTGGAAGCACAACGCAAGACGGAGGTGGAGATGTTTGCGGGGCTACTTACCGAACGTGCCCGCCGTCACGGCCTGCAGGTCCCGTTGAACGAGGCGCTACTCCACATGATAAAGGTCTACGAGGCACGCTACGGCGCTGCTTGACCGCCACAGGCAGCTCCGGCTACAGTTCGCGCATCGTGAGCATTGCCGCAGCGGTCTTCGACATGGACGGTGTCATATTTGACACCGAGCAACTGTTCTTTGAAGCGTTACGCCGTGCCGCAGCAGAGACAGGTCACGAGGTCACCCGGGATGTCTTCATCGAAACTCTCGGCCTCCCCCGGCGCTCCATTCCCGGGGCTCTCGAGAGGGTCCTCGGTCCGCACTTCCCGGCACCGAAGGTGGTCGACCGACACTACGATCTGGTAGCCGAATGGATCGGGCGTGAGGGCCCTCCGCTGAAACCGGGAGTACGGGAGCTGCTCGACGCTCTCACTGCACGGGGGATTCCTGCCGCGGTCGCAACTTCGACGGACACCGAGGTCGCACGCTCCTATCTCGACACCGCGGGGCTTCTGGACCGGTTCTTACGCGTGGTGGGAGGAGATCGTGTCGCGGCGGGAAAGCCCTCCCCGGACATTTTCCTGCACGCAGCCGCAGAGCTCGAAGCGGCGCCGGCGGAGGCTTTAGTTTTCGAAGACGCGGAAATCGGGATTCAGGCGGCGGTTCAGGCCGGCATGCGGGTCGTCATGATCCCGGACGTCCTTGCACCGACGGAAAAGCTCGAGGCGCTCTGTTATGCTGTTTTGCCGTCCTTGAATACGGCGGCAGAGCAAATCGAGGAGCTCATCGCCTAGCGTAAGACGACAACGAGTTATGGGCAGTAGACTCCGTGAGGCGGCCCTGCGCCGCATAACCTTAGAACCGATCGACCTCACCTTCTATGGCGTGAATCTCTTTCTCGCCGGGGTGAACCTCGTCGTCGCGGTGGGGACGGGGTCAGCGAGTCGACATGTTCCGGTAGCCCTGGGCTTCGTGGCCGCCTGCGCCGTGCCCGGGCTGCTCTCACTGGCGTGGGAGCGACTGCCGGCACGCCTTAAGGAGCGCCTTCCCGGCCGGGCCGTGCGGTTTCTGCGGGTCTTCTACGTGCACGCATTTTACGGTACCTATTTCGCCGAAGTCATTCTTCTTTCTCAAGCCGTGTGGGGCGGAGCTTCGCTTGACGCGCCGATCGCGTGGGTCGAGGAGGCGATATTCGGGTTTCAGCCGGCTCTGGAGTTCTCAGAGCGGTTTGCCCATCTCAAGCCGGTGAACGAGCTGCTGTTTCTCGGCTATTTTTCCTATTACCCGATCCTGACTACCGGCTTCTGGGTGATGTACGCAACCGGCCGACACGAGGCGGCACGCCGGGCAGTGTTCATCGCCACTACCTCCTTCGCCGTGCTCTACGTCTGGTACGTCTTCGTACCGGTACATGGCCCGAAGTATTTCTTCGCCGTGCTCAACGAGCGTTGGTACAGTGAGTTCGAGGGCTACCTGGCGGTACCGCTCATGAGAATGATTTTCGGCAACATGAACCTCGCGGGCGCGGCGCTTCCGTCGTCCCATGTGGCCATAGGGTTGATCGCCTTGATTCTCCTGCGGCCTCACGTCCGAGGACTGTATCGAGTCTACCTGGGGCTGTTCGTGGTGCTGTGCGTGTCCACGGTCTACATTTACGCCCATTACGCCGTGGACATCGTGGCTGGGCTCGCGGTGGTCCCCCTCCTTCTGCGATTTGCCCGATCATTGTATCCACCCGTCCGGCGGTTGACGACCCGCACAGCCTCGAGCGCGCCGGACGGTGCGGATGGAGGGCGACCGGGCGATCCGCCGGAGAGGCTTACTCGCCCTTGATTCCTTTGCTGGGGCTCGCCTCGATGGGATTGAGAAACGGCATCAGCTTTCGCAGGCGCGCGCCTACCTCTTCGATGATGTGCTTCTCGTTTTGCTCGCGGAGCTCGGCGAATCTCTCACCGCCGGTTCTGTTCTCCTCGATCCACTCGCTCGCGAACGTGCCGTCTTGGATGGCCTCGAGGATCTTCTTCATCTCCTGCCGCGTCTGATCGTTTATCACGCGCGGTCCGGAAACATAGTCGCCGTACTCGGCGGTATCGCTTACCGAGTACCGCATGTAGTTCAGCCCGCCGCGATACATCAGATCCACGATGAGCTTCAGCTCGTGCATACACTCGAAATAGGCGATCTCGGGCTGATAGCCGGCATCGACGAGCGTCTCGAAGGCAGAGGTAACCAGGCGTGACACGCCTCCGCAGAGCACGACCTGCTCGCCGAAGAGGTCGGTCTCGGTTTCCTCGGCAAATGTCGTTTCAAGCACGCCGGCACGCGTTGCCCCGAGTCCCGCGGCGTAGGACAAGGCCAGGTCCTTTGCGCCCCCCGTGGCATCCTGCTCCACGGCCACCAGGGCCGGGACGCCGCCTCCTTCCTCATACGTTTCCCGCACACGATGGCCGGGTCCCTTTGGTGCCACCATCGTGACGTCCACCGTCTCGGGCGGTTTGATCGTGCCGTATCGGATATTGAACCCGTGAGCGAACATGAGCATCTGTCCTTCACGGAGATTGGGGGCGATATGTTCCTCGTACACCGCCGGGGCGCGTGTATCGGGCACGAGGACCATGACGACGTCGGCCCATTTCACGGCCTCGTCTATGGACAGCACCTCGAGCCCCTGCTCCTGCGCCCGCTTCGCGCTCTTGCTCCCGGGACGGAGTCCCACCCGCACATCAACCCCGCTGTCGCGGTTGTTGAGGGCGTGGGCGTGTCCCTGGGAACCGAACCCGATCACCGCAAGGCGTTTTCCCGCCATGAGCTCCGGATTCACGTCTCGATCGTAGTATACTTTCGTCATATTCTCCTCCTGTTTACGACGGTAAGCACCGCCGGACATTCACGGCACACGGCGGTGCCCTGCGCCCTGCGACGGTTCCGTCACTCCAACGCGTAAAATGTGACGATGAAGATACGCGTCGATGTTGTCAATATTCTTTCACAAAGAATCGAGTATTCTTGCATTCCCGCCGGCTATCCGTCGGCCGTCGGTCTGCGCAGGCGCGGCTGCGTTCTCAGGCGCCCGGTTGGCGGCCGCCGGAGGACGTGCTATGATCCCCGCCGTCGTCATGAAAACCGTAGGTAGCCGCGCCGACGCCGAGGCTCTCGACCGCACCGATCCCCTCGCCCACATCCGAAGCCGTTTCATCATCCCCGACGGCGTCGTTTACCTCGACGGAAACTCTTTGGGAGCGTTGCCCACCGGCGTTTCCGAGCACCTGTCCGAGGTCGTCGTACAACAATGGGGCCGTGACCTCATCACCAGCTGGAACGAACATGGGTGGATGGATATGCCGGCACGCGTCGGAGCGCGCATCGCACCCCTCATCGGCGCCCTCCCGAGGGAAGTTGTCTGCGCAGATTCGACGTCGGTGAATGTCTTCAAGCTCCTGTCGGCGGCTCTACGGTTGCGGCCGGACCGACACACGATCCTCACGGATTCCGGCAATTTCCCGACCGATATCTACATTGCCGGCGGTCTGAGGGAGTTCCCAGGTCGCCGCACCCAACTCGTGATCGTAGAGGAGACCGCCCTCGCCGACGCGATCGACGAGGACACCGCGGTCGTCATGGCCACGGAAGTGAACTACCGCACCGGCCGACGCCACGACATGAACGCGGTCACCCGCGCGGCACAGGAGCGTGGCGCCCTCATGCTGTGGGATCTGGCTCACAGTGTCGGGGCCCTCCCGGTAGACCTCGACGGGATCGGCGCGGACTTTGCCGTGGGCTGCGGGTACAAGTTCTTGAACGGCGGTCCCGGGGCGCCGGCCTTCCTCTACGTGGCGGAACGGCATCTCGACGCCTTTCACAGCCCCCTTACCGGATGGCTCGGTCACGAATCACCCTTTGCCTTCGACTTAGAGTATCGACCGGCACGAGGAATCGAGCGGACCCGGGTGGGAACTCCACCGGTGCTAAGCATGGCGGCACTGGAGGCGGCACTCTCGGTCTTCGACGATGTCGAGATGTCGACGGTGCGTGAGAAATCCCTTGCGATGTCGGAGCTCCTGATCGCACTGATCGAGAAGCGCTGTCACGGCCTCGACATCGAGCTCGTAACTCCCCGTGATCCCGAGCGCCGGGGAAGCCAGGTGTCCGTTCGCCATCCCGAGGCGTATGCCGTCATGCAGGCGCTCATCGCCCGCGGATTTATCGGTGACTTTCGCGCCCCGGATATCATGCGTTTCGGCCTCGCCCCGCTGTACCTCCGATTCACCGATGTGTGGGACACCGCCGAAACGCTCCGCGAGGTGCTGAGCTCCCGGGAGTTCGAGCGCCCCGAATACGCGCGTCGGCAGCGGGTAACATAGTACCTCCAGCGGCGGCGGGCACGGCGTGGCGGGACGCGAGGGAGGATACGACCTAGCCCGCAAATACGGGGCTCCCGCTCACGCGGGAGTCTTTCGTGGAATACGGTGATTACTACGGTGAGGTCCGCGGGATCAAGGAGGCGCGTTTGCTTGCAACCGCAGGGCACCGTGTCACCGAGATCGAAGCGGACGTTGGTGACTCGGTGACGGCCGGGCAGTCGCTTGGGCGCAAACCGATCTTCCGGAGACAAAGCGGGCGCTCGAAGGCGCTCGGGCGGTCTCGCCCTCATTCCCATGGCCGTGGGAGTCAGCTTCGACGTACACCGCTTCGCCATACAGGTAGGGTCAGAATCCGCGAAACACTGGAAAGCCTTTGCCCTGACGATGCTATTCGGCCTGAGCTTCGCGACGGTTATGACGCTCGTGGTGGAGCCGTCGCTTCTCACGCTCAAGTACCGGTTTCTCGATCGGCGCCGGGACCGCCTTACCGTGCAGTAGAGGCCGTACCGCGCCGCCTGTGCTGCTCTTCCTGCATGATGGCGAGGATGGTGCGGTCGGTTTCCACCATACCCGGCTTGGAAAGCCTCCCCAGGTTGCGCACGGTCTGCTCCGCCTCCTCGGAAACGATTCCTTCCCCCGCCGCCGGCCACAGCCCGCTTCCGGCAAGGAGCCCGGCCTGTACGGCCGAACCGGCCGCGGTTGCCACCTTCAGCGCGCAGCTCGCCTTGGCCCCGTCGCAAATGATGCCGGCCAGATCCTCGATCACGTGCACCACGGCCGCCTGCAGGGCTTCCTCGTCTCCGCCCCGCAGATGCATGAACCCGGCGGCGGCACCGGCTCCCGCCGCGACCGCCGTCCCGCACAGCGCCGAGAGCCTGCCCGTATGCGCCTTTATGTACGCGGTGAGAACGTGAGCGATCGAGACCGCTTCCAGAAGAACGCGGTCGGGACTACCGAGGCGCCGCGCTGCGGCGGCTATGATATTGGTGGCAGTGATGCCGTGATTCCCGCTTCCCGAGGAGCTCATCGCCGGCAGCGGCGCGCCGGACATGCGCGCGTCCGAGGCGGCTGCGGCGGTCTTTCGCGCGGCGGTAAAGAGGTCGTCGGAAAGGATCCCCTCTCCGACGGCGCGCTCGAGGCCGCGACCCACCCCGAGCCCGCCTCCGTGGCGGAAACCGTAGTCGGCAAGGGCCATATTGTAGTCGATGCCGCGACGGATGAGGGCCTCGGCCTCCTCATCGAGATCGAGGGCAATAGCAACAAGCTCCGAGATACGACGATCGCGCAACCAGCGCTCTAATCGGTCCAGCTGCTCCCCTGCGTCCGCCCCGGAGGCCAGAAACGGATGTGTCGTCTGTTCCTGTCCGTCGAGAGCCAGAGACGAAATCCTGTCGTGCATGCCGGATACCGTCGCCTCCGCCGTTGCATCCGTCCCGTCGATCCGTGTGTGGATGTACAGACCGTCACATGTCTCGTCGATGCGGGCGCTCACCTGCTTGCCGCTGAGGAGCACCTCCGCGCGCTCGAGGCCCCCGGCGTCGACACTGGTGAGAACCTCCAGCCCTTTAGTCGGATCACCGCCGGCGGCACCCATTGCGGCCGCCAACTCGATACCGGCACGGCCGCCGCTACCGGGGATCAATACCCCGAGCGCATTCTTGTAGAGATTCGGATCGAGGGTAACCTCCATCCGGCGAATCTTCTCCCCGGCGGGGAGTAGCGACGCAGCGGCAGCCGCGGATAAGGCAATTGCCGCCGGCTCCGTACAGCCGAGCGCCGGTGCGGTCACCAGCCGTAGGATATCCTGGGAAGAGTACACAAAGGCCTCCAATGTCTTGTGAATTTCGTACTCATTGTCCCATGAATTGCAGGAAACGTCAAAGATTCGGAAATATCGGCGCCCGAACTATCATTTCCTGATTGTAGCTCTCGGCGCCGCGAATCGTCGGGGTGGTCACGCTCCGTTTTGGCGGCCCGCGCGGCAGTACTCCGCCGCCCCGTACAGGGCCGACTTGGAGTTCATGATGACGTGCACCGGAAACTGGGAAACCAGGCGCCGAAATCGCCCTTTCTCCCTGAAACGCTCCATAAAGAACGGCTCCCGAAGGACGGAGAGCATCCGCGGCGGCAGCCCACCTCCGAGGTATACCCCGCCGAGGGCCAACACCTTCAGCGCCATGTTTCCGGCCTCGGCGGCAAGAATACGCGCAAACAGCTTTGCCGTTTCTACGCAGATAGGGGCTGTATCCGAGGTATCGAAGGCGTGCTCGAAGACGGCGCGGGTCGGTTCCGCAGCGTTCCGCACGGCGGCGTCCACCGCCTCCGGTGCTTCGAAGCGACCGGTTTCCCGGAGAAAGGCGTAGAGATACCCCACGCCTGAGCCTGAGCAGACCCACTCGTAGCTCACGTGGCCCACTCGCGGCTGCATATAGGAGAGCAGCGCCTGCTGTTCCTCATCAAGGGGCGCGAAGTCAGTGTGACCTCCCTCGGAGGGATAGGCGTGATAGCCGTCCGCATGTTTCACGAGGTATGCCTCTCCAAGCCCGGTACCCGGCGCGACGACGGCGATCGGTCCCTCCTCGACGGGCTCCCCCGAATTGAGGGTGTATAGGTCCGCGGAGTCCAACACCGGTATTGCCTTTGCAACGGCAACCAAATCGTTGATGAGCTCGGCCCGCTCGAGCTTCAGTCGACGAGCAAGCCGTTGCTCGCTGATGATCCAGGGAAGATTCGTGATGTGTGCCTCTCCCTGCACAACCGGACCGGCGACCCCGAAGGCGGCGCGGCTCGGGCGCATGTCGGCCTCGGTTAGGAACTCCGTTACGAGGTCTTCAAGCGTCTCGTACTCGCGGCTCGGAAAGGTTCGCTCCCGCACCGGAGATCGGACTCCCCGCTCATCCGTGAAGAGCGCCAAATTGGTCTTTGTTGCCCCCACGTCGCCGGCGAGGTAGATAGTGTCGGGGGTGCTCACGGCCGCTCCTCTCCCTCGTTCGGCCGTTCCGGGACGTTCTCGTCGAGCTCGGCGATCCACAGCTCCGCGGTTCCGTCGCTCGGGGCGCGCCAGTCCCCCCGCGGTGAGAGGGACCCGCCGGAGCCGACCTTTGGTGCGTTGGGCACGCAGCTGCGCTTGAACTGTGCAAATCCGAAAAACCGTCGCAGAAAAACCCGGAGCCATGCCTTGATCTCACCGAGATCGTAGGACTGCTTTTCGGACTCCGCGATTCCCGCCGGCCATACCCCGGCCCCGGTGTCGGACCACGCCCAGTAGGCGAGATAGGCGACCTTGCTCGGCCGGAATCCGAAGCGGCTCACGTAGTAGAGACTAAAGTCCTGTAGCTGGTAAGGACCGATCTGCTCCTCCGTGCGCTGGGCCGGGGCGTGATTGTCGCCTTCCGTCGGCGGAACGAGCTCCGGCGAGATCTCGGTGGCCAGAATGCCCTCCAAGACCTCGGAAGTCCGCTCGTCGAACTGCCGCGAGTCCACCACCCACCTGATGAGATGACGGATCAGAGTCTTGGGTACCGAGGCGTTTACGTTGTAATGGGACATGTGATCGCCCACGCCGTAGGTCGTCCACCCGAGAGCCAGCTCGCTGAGATCGCCCGTGCCCACCACCAGACCGCCGAGATGATTTGCAAGGCGGAAGAGGTGGCTCGTGCGCTCCCCGGCCTGAACGTTCTCGAAGGTGGTGTCGTAGACTTCCTGCCCTTCGGCGAAGGGATGTCCGATGTCGCGGAACATCTGCATGCAGGAAGGCCTGATGTCGATCTCGCCGGCACTCACGCCGAGGGCCTCCATGAGGGCACCGGCGTTTTCCCGGGTCTGGGAACTCGTGGCGAAGCCGGGCATGGTGTATGCGTGAATGTTGCTCCGAGGTAGCCCGAGCCGATCGAAGGTCCGGGTAGTCACGATGAGGGCCTGGGTGGAGTCGAGACCGCCGGAAATCCCGATCACCGCATGCTCGATTCCGGTGTGGCGTAGGCGCTTCGCCAGAGCCTCTACCTGGATGTTGTATGCCTCGAAACAGCGCTCGTCTCGACGCGAGGGATCAGCCGGCACGTAGGGAAACCGCGGCACCTCGCGCATCAACGCGGCCGTTCCCGCCGTAAGCTCCGGGACCTCGAAGTCGAACGGAATCCGCCGCAAAGCGGCTACCGCATCCGCATGGGCGGTTACCGCGTCGTTGAAGCTCGTAAGCCGCATGCGCTCCTGTACGAGCATCTCCAGGTCCACATCCGTCGCCGCCAGCTGCTCGGTCGTGCTGAACCGAGCCGTCTCCGCGACCAGCCGTGCATTCTCATAGATGAGCGAATGGCCGTCCCAGGCGAGGTCGGTGCTCGACTCCCCGGTGCCCGCTGCCGCATAGAGATAGCTCGCCACACAGCGACCGGAGTGGCCTGCCGCGAGAAGCCCGCGGTAGTCCGACTTTCCGATCGTTATGTTGCTCGCCGAGAGGTTGCACAAGACCGTTGCCCCCGCCAGGGCAGCGTAGGTGGAGGGTGGTATCGGCGCCCAGAGGTCCTCGCAGATTTCCGCGGCGAAGCTGAAGCTCGGAAGGCCGGTTGCCTCGAAGAGGAGGTCCGTACCGAAGGGAACATCCGAAAAGCCGCCCAATTCCACCGTTGTGACGGTTGCCCCACCCCCCGAGTGGAACTGCCGTTTCTCGTAGAACTCGCGGTAATTCGGAATGTAGAGCTTGGGGACTACCCCGAGGATACGTCCGGCGTAGACGACGACGGCGCAATTGTAGAGCTTCCGCTCGAAGCGAAGGGGGGCCCCGACGAGAACCACCGGGCTCAACTTGGAGCTCTCCTCCACGACGCGGGCGATACCCCGGAGCACGGCGTCGAGCAGCACCTCCTGCTGGAAGAGGTCCTCATTGGAGTAGGCGGAGAGACCGAGCTCCGGAAACACGACGAGAGCAAGCCCCTGCTCGTCGGCGCGCCGCATCAAGGCGACGGTACGGTCGGTGTTGTATGCCACGTCCGAAACGCGCACCTGCGGGACCGCGACGCCGACACGCACGAAGCCATGGCTATATGGTGAAAGAAAATCGTCGCCGCGTCGCATTGCGAGCATGCTACGCGGCCGCGCCCGGGGTGTCAAGTTCGGCGGGAGCGCTTACCCGGAGGCGCTTACCC
>JBKHEN010000075.1:0-12896 GCA_046540795.1 Spirochaetaceae bacterium
TGTCCCGTTGCCGTAAGGTCGAGGCCCTCGAGTCGTTCCATCAGACGACGGGACTCTTCCATGAGTCTGTCCGTACGTCTCATGCCGATGCTCCTTCCGCCGGGGGCTCGAGAAAGGAGATGATTTTCGAGATCTCGAAGGGCTTACGTACCAGGCCTACGGCGCCGGCGTCCAGAGCCTCGATGGCCGCGGGGTCATGGGGATATGCGGTCATAATGAGTACCCGCGCCTCCGGCCGGCGCGCCTTTACACGTCGGGTGAGCACCTCTCCCGAGGGTTGCGGCATGCGCAGATCGAAAAGATAGAGATCGAAGTCACGGCTGTCGATGATGTCTTGCGTCTCCTCCGGACGGGACGTCACGGTCACCTCATGCCCGAACTCGCCGAGCATGCCGGCAAGCACGTTCGCCACCATCGGCTCATCATCTACGACGAGAATATTGCTCATGTCTCATCTTCCTCCGTCGAGGTCTCCTTGCGGAGGTTCCGGGAGACCGCCTGTATGAGTTGATCCGCTTCGAGCGGTTTGTACAGGAGCTCTGCAAAACCCATCTCGCCGGCGGTGTGCTCGTCGACGCGGCCGCTGTAGCCGGTGCAACCGAGGACCGGTAGCCGCGGGTGATGCCGTCTCGCAATCTCGGCCAGCCGATCCCCGGGAAGCTTGGGCATGCTGATGTCGGTAACCACCAGATCGAAGCTTTCCTCCTCCGAGTCGACGAGCACCTCGGCCGCCTCTTCAGGATCGGTACACGTGGTCACCGTGAATCCGGCCCGGGAGAGGACGCGATGGGCGATGTCGGCGATCGGAGCCTCGTCATCCACGAAGAGCACGCGGCCACCGTCGGGTTCATCCACGGAGGTAGACGCCTCTCCCCGCGGAGCTTCCGTGTTTTCCTCAGTTGCCGGAAGGTAGACCTCGAACAGGGTGCCTCGTCCGGGCTCTGAGTCGAAGGTGATCGTTCCTCCCGAACGGGTCACGATACCATGAACTACCGCCAGACCGAGACCGGTGCCTTCGCCTGAGGGTCTCGTGGTAAAGAAGGGCTCGAAAATGTGCTCCGCTATCTCGGGATCTATGCCCGTGCCCGTGTCGCTCACGCCCAGATAGAGATACGTGCCGGTGGTCGACAGTCTCGGCGGAAGCTCGTCTTCCTCACCGAAGACAGCCGAACGCAGAATGATTCGCAGCTCGCCGCTGTCCATGTGCTCCATGGCTCGTCCCGCATTTACGCAGAGATTGAGGACGAGTTGGTGCATCTGCGTAGGATCTGCACGGACGACCGGCACGGGCTCGGTCAGATCGACATTGACCGCAATGTGCGCGGGTATGGTGGAGCGGGTGAGCTTTGCCGCTTCTTTCACGACGGGAGTGATCCGTACCGGTGTGGGTTCGCCTTCCCGGCTGCGGCTGAAGGTGAGTAAGCGGTCGGCAAGGTCCCGTGCGCGACGCCCGGCGGTGCGGATCTGGGTAAGATGCTCGCGCGCGGGGCTCTGATCCTCGACCTGCGTCTCTGCAAGGTCCGCGTAGCCGAGAATGACCATGAGCATGTTGTTGAAATCATGAGCTATGCCGCCGGCAAGGGTGCCGAGAGCCTCGAGCTTCTGAGTGAAACGGAGGTTACGCTCTATCTCGAGGTTTCGCGAAACTTCGCTCTTCAGCCCCAGGTAGTTGCGTACTTGCCCGCTCCCGTCCCGCACCGGCATGATGGTAGACTCCTCGGTGTAGAGGCTGCCGTCCTTTCGTCGATTGATGAGGTTGCCCTTCCAGACCTGCCCCCCGGCGATGGTATTCCAGAGGCTGCGATAGAAGTCCTGGTCGTGCTCCCCGCTTTTCAGGAGGCTCGGCGTACCACCGATGACCTCCTCCCGCGTATAGCCGGTAACCCGGGTAAACGCCGGGTTTACGTACTGAATCCGGGCGTCGGCGTCGGTGATGAGTACGCTCTGTTGGCTCTGCTCGACCGCCTCGGCGAGTATCCGATGTGACTCCGACAGTCGATGCTCCACCGTGTGATCGATACAGCTCAGGATGTAGCCGATGCGACGGTTCTCGGCACTCCAAACCGGCCCCCCGGTAAGCTCGACGTACAGGCGTTCGCCCCGGCGGTTGGTGAGCTCGGTTTCCAGATGCAGCTTTTCGTCGCCGAGGGGTAGAGGATCGGGAATGAACTCCTCCAGCCGGCTCCCGGTGAGTTCCGCCGGCCGCGCCCCCAGCAGTGCGGCCATACGGCGACTGACATAGGAGGTGTATCCGGGCTCGTCGAATGACCAGACGCCTTCCTGCAGGTGCTCGAGAAGCAGGAGTTGTTGGTCCATAACGTCCAATTTCATCTTAAAGCTACTATACTACAAAATATGATTAGCGTAAAGTAGATAAAAACTCTATTTTAAGCAAAATCTGCTAAGCGTCGTGTGGGGTGTATAGAAGCTTGTTGCGGCGTGGGTTTCAGGTGTCCTTGCAAACACAAAATAGGCCGACGCGCGGTTTCAGGCGAACCCCTGCGAAGAAGAATAGAGTCAGTGTCTCTGGGCACAAGCACTTAGCTCTCCTGGCCGCAACAAGCTTCTGTATACTTCAAGCGTCGTGCCGAGCCTCCGAACGCGCCCGTCCGAGGGGAGGTCGGAGACGGCGCAACGGCAAGCGGGCGTCCTCGGCGCGGACGGCCGGAATCAGTCCGTGCCGACCAGCCGCCTGCGGGCCTCTTCCGCCGCGTCGCTCTGCGGTGCCTTCTCCACGAGATGTCGGTAGAAACGTTCGGCATAGGAATCCTCGTCCAGCTCTTCCTCGAGGAGGATGCCGACGCGAAGCATGGCTCGGGGGCGGAGCCCGGAATCCGGATGGGAGGCTGCGAGTTGCGTATACGTAATCACCGCTTCCTCGATGTCTCCGAGCTCCTCCAGATGCGCGGCACGGGTGAACAAAACCTGATCCGCGAACGGCGCATCGGGATACTGCTTAAGAAAAGTCCGCGCTTCCTCCGCGTAGAGTCGCCTGAACTCCTCGGCCTGCAGCTCCGAAACCGTGTCCAGATACAGGCGGTAGCGCGGGCCGAGGGAGGATTCGTCGCTCGGGCGCTCCGCGCCGTTCTCTCCCTGTTCCTCCTGCGCGGCCTCTGTCCCGGCCTGCGCCCCCGTTGCCGTGAGCTCGAGTAAGGGCTCACGATCGGTCTCCCATTCGTGTCGGTTCCGCTGTATCAGCATGGCTAACGTGCGACGAGAGGCGGGGGAAGAGCGAGGGTCCGGATGCACCGCCAGCTGCCTGAGCAGCACCAGCACCGCCTCGGCGTCACGCTCTTCGGTGGCAAGGAGGGCACCCAGCTGGTACTCCGCCTCGGCGACGAATGAGCTGTCGGGATAGGAGTCGATGTAGCGGCGCAGGCTTCTCTCGAGGTCTTCCCTGACCTCCCGCCCGTCCTGCCGGGCCAGCCTGCGGATGTAGGCCTCATCGCGCTCACGTGCCTCCCCCGCGAGACCGGTACGAATGCCGTACTTGTACTGAACGAAGCTCTTTCGATTCTGGGCAATGCGGAACGCGGCGGCAACGTCGGCCGCCCAGGCCATCCCGTTGATGAAGAAGCCGCCGCTAATCAGGGCCATGTTTCCGACCGCCCGCCGGTAGCGATCGGGGGATTCGGCTATGGAGGAGAGCTGCCAGAAGTCGTTGAGATCGCGCCACTGGCGCCCGATCCCCGTGAGAATCATCGCCGCCCCGCCGGCGCGCACCCCGGCGACGGTCCATCCGAGCGCGGGCTCATCGACGCTGAAAAGGGCATAGCCGGGAACCCACATGGCCATGAACATCGCAAAGAAGTCCATGTTGCGGGTCATACGCTCGTACTCGTCGTATTCCATTTCCGTGGGGAGCCCGTCGGCGAGCTCCGGGGGAAGATCCCGAAAGAACTGTGGGAGCATGTCCATTTGGGCCGAGAGCGGAGCGCTCACCGTGAGGAACGCAAGCGTGGCGGCCATGGCCCTGCGAAATCTTCTCATACATCGTCCTCCCGAGGGCTTCAGGTGTCCGTCCGGGGCTCACGACACACGCCGTAGGATCCCTGCTCGCCGAAGATGGATGTCATCTGATAGTAGAGCTTGGTTCGTAAAATATGATAAGAGAAGTACTTGCACGCCATTCGGTAATTCTTCTCCGCCATTCGCTCACGGAGCTCCGGATCGTCCAGCACGCGTTTGGTGCGCTCCACCGTTTCGGCGGAGATGAAGTTGTCCATTTCTATGACATCGAATCCGAGGGGACGGATGTCGTGTGAGTAGATGGAGTAGTTGTTCACCAGGATGGGCTTTCGGAAATACACCGCCTCCAGAAAGGCGTTGCCGAAGCCCTCGATGAGCGACGGGTAGGTGACCAGATCCGCGTGGGGGTAGACGTCCTGGAGGCTGTAGACCTTGCGGCCGTCGGGGCCGGTACCCCGGGTGTCGTCTATCACGTGCTCATCGAACAACGCCCGTACGCCGAGCAGCTCGGCAAACTCCCGAACCCGCTGCTGATACTCGTAGCCCTCGTCCCCCGAGGCATGAGAGATCACCAGGGCGGCCTTTCGGTCGAGCCGGGCAACAAGCTCGATGGCGTGCTCAATGCCCTTGCGCTGCACCACCCGTGTGGGCTGCAGGATCAGCAGCTCCTCCGGCTCGAGACCCAGAGCCTCCCGCACGTCGGCGTTATACTCGTCGACACCCCGCGGAGGATTCTCGAACTCCATGACGTTGGGAATGAGGGTGGAGGCGATACCGGTACGCAGGGCCAACTGATTCTGAGCGGAGGTGTTTATCACCACGTGGTGCATGTTCTTCAGGTGCGGCGGAAAGGAGGCGTTGAGGATGTCCCACACGCAGTTGGTGAGAAAACGCTTTCGTTCCCAGAAAAAATCGTGATGATGCGCAATGGTCGAAATACCCGTCTCGGCGATAAGTTCGGTCAGGGCCATGCCCAGGGGCAGATTGAGCGGTATAGTAACGGCGTTCTCAGGGACAAGGACGTCGATGTCGAAGGCCTCGAGGAACTCGTAGAGGCGCCCTTTGATGCGTCGTCGATACTCATGGAGCTCCGTGGTAAGCCCCGGCCGCCGCGGTCCGACGCTGAAGGCCTCCTCGTAGAGCCGGCGGATCTCGGGGTTCTTGAAGTGCAGCTCCTCGGCGGCCATGGAGCGCGCCGGCGGCGTTTCCAGCTCTCCGCCGAGGTAGTAGCAGGTACAGCCGAGCTGCTTGAAAACATCGGCCCACTTTGCCGTCTCAAGCGATACCCCGTCGGTTCCGGCAAAGCGGAACGAGACAAAACCGATGTTCTTCTGCATGACGTTTTCTATTGTAGGTCCGGCCCCGGGCCGGGTCAAGCGCTCCGCACGCGGGACAGCAGCGCCGGTAGTGCTTCGCTCGCTCGCTCCCGAATGGAGACGTCGGTTATGGTGTCGGTGTAGGCTGACGGCTCGGGATTGATTTCGATGATTCGGGCGCCCGTGTCACGGGCGGTGTAGGGCAGCATGCTTGCGGGGAAGACTTCACCCGTAGTCCCGATGACGAGCATGAGGTCGCATTCCCGTGCCGCCCGCTCCGCTTCTTCGGCGGCACGGGCGGGGATCGGCTCGCCGAAAAAGGTGAAATCCGGCTTCAGCACGCCGCCGCACTCGCATCGGGGCGGCGGGCTCGTCTCGAACGCCCGGTCGGCCGAATAGTGTTTGCCGCAATCGAGGCACAGGAGCTCGCGGGAGCTCCCGTGGTACTCCCAGACCTGTCTGCTGCCGGCCCGATGATGGAGGTTGTCGATGTTTTGCGTGATGATCTCTTTGACGAAACCGAGCCGCTCGAGCTCGGCCAGGGCCTTATGGCCCGCGTTCGGGCTCACTTCAGCAAAGGTTTCATAGAAGATGGACAGGATGGCCCGCCAGGAAGCTTCCGGATAGGTGCGGAAATAGGTGATGTCGAACACTTCGGGGTCATAGCGCGACCACAGCCCGTCGTTGCCGCGGAACTGAGGCACGCCGCTCTCTACCGATATTCCGGCCCCGGTAAATGCGGTCGCGTGGGATGCGCCGCGAAGGTAGGACGCGGCCCGTTCGAGTATGTGCTCTTGCACGGCCCTGGTTTCCTCTCAACTCCCGCCTGGGAGTGCTACTTGACCAGCTTGGACAGCTCGCGGAATGCATCCGTCCCGCTATAGCGGCACAGCTCGAACAGGATCGATTCGGCCGTGGTGACAACGCCCCCGGTCGCTCGCACGCGTTCGATCGCCGTGAGCTTGTCGTTCGGCTTGCGGGAGGAGGTGCAGTCCTCTACCAGTACCGGCGTGTAGCCGGCCTCCAATAGATCCATCGAGGTCTGCAGGAGACAGACATGCGCCTCGATTCCCCCCATGACGACGTACCTCCGACCGACCTCGGAGAGCGCTTTCCGGAAAGCCGGCTCATCGAGACAGCTGAAGGCCGTCTTCTCGATGGGCTCGAAGCGCTCGAAGGCGTCCTGCATCGGTGCGATGGTCTCCCCGAGGCCCTTCCGGTATTGCTCGGTGACCAAAAGCGGAATCTCAAGCAGTCGTAACCCCGAAATCAAGGTACGAAGGTTGCGCACCAGGCTTAAGGAATCGTGCATGTAGGGGAAAAGCCGTGTCTGCATGTCCACGACCAGCCCGACGGTTTCACGTGCCGGAACTCTCATATGCTTATGTCTATCACGGGTGGCCGCGGCACGTCGAGAGTCGTGATTGACAGCCTTTTCGGGCCGGTGTAGCCTCGGTCGGCACCCGAACATGGAATGGATTGATCCGGTTAATCGGTTTCTGAGCTCAAAGCCGTCGGTTGGAGACGCCGCGCTACCCTTCACCGTCTCCGAAGGAGTTCTCGGTTTCCTGGTGCCCGTCGCTCTCTTGCTTCTTGCGGGACGCCTGGGAAAAAAGTTCCTCCGTCGGGGCCTGGCGCGGACGTCCTGGAACGAGGAGAGCCGGCGCCGGGTGCTGCAGTGGGCCCGGCGGATCTACCGTGGGATCACGGCGACACTGCTGCTCGCTTTCTTCGGGGGACTGTTCGGCGCGGAGATCTTTGCGTTTCTCGGGTCGGCTCTGTCGGTGCTCCGTGAGCCGTTTTTCACTGCCGGCAACACCCGAATCTCCGTGGTGACCCTCCTGTTACTCATTCCCGTCTTCTATGCTGCCGCCCGTTTTGGCAGGGTCGCCCGACGGGTAAGCGACCACGCCCTCCGTGACCGGCTGGCCCTTGACCCGGCTCGGCGGTTCTCCATATCGAGCCTCGTTTCTTACGGGGTCATGGGCCTCGTGGTGCTGGTGGGACTGTCCATGGTCGGGATCGATCTGTCGACGCTGGCGGTCATGTTCGGGGTCCTGGGCATCGGTCTCGGCTTCGGTCTGCAGTCGGCGGTGGCGAACTTCTTTGCCGGTCTCCTCATCATTTTCACCCGGCCCATCAAAGAGGGAGACTTCATCCTCGTAAACGACTACGAGGGGAAGGTGGAGCACATCCGGCTCATCTCCACGGTGATCAACACCCTCACCAACGAAACCATTATCCTTCCGAATTCGCAGATCGTGGACAACTCCGTTCACAACTATTCCTTCGACGACATCAGTATCTGGGTTTGCGCGCCGGTACAGGTCTCTTATTCGTCCGATCTCGACCAGGTGCGAGAGGTGCTTCAGGGTGTCGCACGGGCCAATCCCTACGCGAAGGAGGGGAGTGAGGGCGTGGTGCTGTTTCGTTCCTTCGATGACTCCGGGATCACGGTGCGGTTGTGTAACGACATCCGCGATGCGCGCGAGAAAAACCGGGCCAACTCATGGATGGTGTTGGAAATCTGGCGGGCGTTCAAAGCGGCGGGGATAGAGATCCCCTTCCCGCAGCGCGACGTGCACGTGAAGTCGTTACCGGAATCTCGGGAAGACTCCACCACCACTGTCACCGCCCCACGAGGCGACTCGCAGAGCGGTGCAGCGGACTGAGCCCCGCTGCCCCGGCCTATACGGCCATGGCAGTCGGGCGGCCGCGCCGGGACCACCGGGGGCGGCACGACGAGGTCTCGCCTATACGAGCAGCTCGGCGGTTTCCTCGCGGCTTCGCTGGAGAATCCTCTGCAGCGTGAGTTGCTCGAAGTACGACGTGATGTGGGAGGAAACCTCCTGCCAGACGTCGTGCATGAGGCACTGCTCGGCTCTGTCGCACTCCTGCGTTGCGCCGTTATGACTCGGCGTCGTACAGGGCGTGAGCTCGATACCCTCCCCGACAGCGTCGAAGATGGCTCGTACGGTGATCTCGTCCGGATCCCGGCGAAGGATGAATCCCCCGCCCGGTCCGCGGACCGAGTCGATAATACCCGCCTTTTTCAGCCTGAAGAAGATCTGCTCAAGAAACTCCGGCGAAATCTCTTCGGCCTCGGCGAGCTTCTTGATGGGGATCGGCTTCCCGCTCCCGTCCAGCGCCAGCTTGACCAGCGCCCGGAGCGCGTACCGACCTTTCGTTGTCACTCTCATATACTCACCTCGTTTTCCCGGCGACGAACGTCCGGGTTTTAATCATTCACGCGCTCGACGTATTCCTCGGTCTCCGTATTGACCAGGATTTTATCCCCTTGCTTGATGAACAGGGGAACCTTTACGTCGAGCCCGGTCTCCACCGTCACGTTCTTCGTCCCGCCGGTCACGCTGTCGCCGCGTACCGCCTCCTGGGCCTCCGTAACGGTGTAGACCACCTTGTACGGCAACTGGATGTCTATGGGCTCGGACTCCCACATGATAACGCGATACGTATCCCCCTCTTTGATGAGCTTGCCTTTGTCGCCCACCGCATCGTTTGCGATCGTGAACTGCTCATAGGATTCGGTGTCCATGAAGTGATATCCGGTTTCATCGGCATACAAGTATTGGCCCGGTCGCTCGTAGACTTCAGCCTCCGAGATGTTCTCGTTGGACTTGAACGTCTCACGAAGCACCTGGCCGGTGATGAGATTTTTGAGCTTCACCCGGACGAACGCCGAGCCCTTGCCCGGGTTTACGAACTCCCGGTCCGCCACCAGATGCGGCTGGCTCTTCACGAGGAGAAACATACCTTTCTCTAATGCTCCGGCTCGAATCATACGCTCCTTCTTTCAGTGTGCTGCAGGATCCTGATTAGTGCAATGAATAATTTACAAACTAGATCAACTGTAACTAGCCGAAAACCGTGAACGGAATTACACGCTTAATTGATCTTTCCCCTAATAATACCATAAGAAGCCGGTCTACGCCCATAGCCACACCGGAGCAGAAGGGGAAATTCTCTCCAAAAATGCGATAATACGCTCCGTCTATCCGGTGCGGCACCATTGCGCGACTCTTGCGGGCCCCCTCGGCGGCGAAGAACCGGCGGACACTGCGCTGATCACGCTCTTCGGTGTAGCAGTTGGCGGTTTCAATGCCCCCGAGGTACAGCTCCCATCGCTCGGCCCACGGGGTGCCTTCCTTGCGCGCGGCGAGCGTCGGGATTGCCGCCGGATAGTCGTAGAGAACGACGGCTCCGTCCCTCGGCAACCGGGGCTCCACGAGATGTACGAACACGCGGTTGAACAGCTCCTCATAGGTCTCCTCGTCTCGCGATCGCATGCCGCGGCGCCGGGCCGCAGACCGCAACGCCTCCGGATCGGCGAGGTACCGCGCCTGAACCCCGGCATACTGCTCGAATGCCTCGCCGACGGAGATTCGTTCGAAGGGGGGCTCGAGGGCGTCGAGCTCCGGAGAGACGCCCTCGCGGGCGCGATGCGCCCGGGCTTCTTCCCCTACCGCCTCGAGCAAGGCCTTAAACAACTCCTCGGTCAACTCGATCGACTCTATGTATCCTGCGCCGAGGGTGTAGTACTCCAACATGGTGAACTCCGGCTCGTGCAAATCTCCTATCGATTCTCCGTTTCGATACGACTTGCCGAGCTGGAAGAGACTCCCCGCGCCCTCGGCGAGCAGGCGCTTGATCCACATTTCCGGAGACGGGGTGAGATAGAGCTCCCGAGGCTCATGGTCCGGGTGCACGAAATCGGTGCGAAACACTTCCAGATGGGACTCCGGAATGAGGCTCGGGGCCAGGGTCGGTGTGTCGACTTCGAGATAGTCGTGCTTGATCAGAAAGCTGCGTAAGGCCTGCAGTGACCGAGCGCGAAGCTGCAATATGCCGGGATTCACAGCCCGAAAATATCGAGTTCTTCACACAGCATCAAGCCGGGTTTGCGGCCGCCTCTTTCGCCGGGTATACTGCCGCCGTGCGCTATGATTTCGACACGTTCATCGATCGCCGCGGTACCGCGAGCGTAAAATGGGACCTGAGACCGCCTTCCGCGCCTTCCGCCGAGAGTGCGGCTGCTTCCGCCCCGGAGGAGAGCTCCGCGGCCGCTGCGGCGTACCCGCCGGTGGATGGGCCGCTGCCGGCGGAGCGGATGATCCCGCTCTGGGTGGCGGACATGGACTTCGCATGCCCGCCGGCGGTGGGTAGAGCCTTGCGAGAGCGGATCGAGCACGAGATCTTCGGCTACAGCCTGGAGCCTGAGGGCTACCGCGAAGCGGTCGCTGCGTTTGTGCGACAACGGCATGCGCTGGAGGTGGACCCGAGAGCCATCGTAAGCGCCGAGGGGGTGATGCCCCTCGTACGTGCAGCGGTGGATGCGTTCACCATGCCGGGAGAAGGGGTAGTTGTGCAGCCGCCGGTTTATACGCCGTTCTACTCGGTGGTGCGGGAGAAGAGCCGTCGGCTCCTCTATAATCCCCTCGAGCGTGATGCCGGAGGGCGGTACCGTATGAATCTCGTCGATCTGAAGCGGCAGTTTCGTGACGGGGCGCGAATGCTTCTCCTGTGCTCGCCCCACAACCCGGTGGCCAGGGTGTGGGAACGACGGGAGCTCGAGCAGCTGGCGGAGCTCGCGACGACCTACGATGTGCGCATCGTCTCAGACGAGATCCACGGCGACATCACGATGCCCGGGCATGCGTTCACCTCGTTCCTCCATCTCGAGGGAGTCTCACTCGCGGCGGCCGTGGAGACGGCGGTTGTGTGCCGCTCGCCGAGTAAGACCTTCAATCTCCCGGGCATTGCCGCCTCACAGGCAATATGCCGGGACCGCGATACGCGGCGCCGACTGAAGGAAGCGCTACATGCCGCGGGTCACTCCCTTATCAATCCCCTCGGCGCCGTGGCGGCACGGGCAGCCTACCGTGAGGGCGGTCCGTGGCTCGGTGAGCTTCTGGCCTATCTCGACGGAAACCGGCGCTATCTCGCGGAGCGGCTGGATGCCGAGGCCGCCTTCCGGGGACTCGACCCGACGCCCCACGAGGGCACTTTCGTCGCGTGGCTCGATGCGCGCGGGTTGCTCGACAGACACGGGTGGAACGCCTCGGAGCTTACCGGTCGGCTTCGAGCCCGTGCGGGAGTTTGGCTCTCCGACGGTCCGGGGTTCGGCCCGGGTGGCGAGGGCTATCTACGGATAAACATCGGTACGCCGCGGGCGGTACTTGCCCAGGCGCTCGATCGGATGAAAGAAGTGCTATGAATCGCACCCTGCTCCTCGGGGCGCTCGAGGCCGAAATAGGGGCATTCGCCGGCGCGATGGAGGACGCGGAGGAGGTGGACTGGCGGGGATACCGCTTTCTCGAGGGCAGCCTGCGTGATCGTCCCGTGGTGGTTGCACGGGTGGGAGTGGGGAAATCGCTTTCGGCGATGCTCACGCAACACCTCGTGGACCGGTACGCACCGGGGCGGATCATTCTCACGGGGGTGGCGGGCGCCCTCGCCCCGGACCTCGAGATAGGTGATACGATCGTGGCGCGGACCTGCATGCAATACGACATGGACGCCACGGCTCTCGGTTTCCCGCCGGGGAAGATCCCCTATTCCCCGTATCGGGTTATCCCCTGTGACGCGGCTCTCGTTGCCGGGGCGCTCGAGGTAAGACCACGCTCCGGAACGGTGCGCGCAGGGCACGTACTCACCGGCGACACCTTCATGGCCGCGGGGGAGCACGAGCGGGCTCGGTATCTACGCGAGGAGCTCGGCGGTGACGCCGTGGAGATGGAGGGGGCAAGCGTAGGGCTCGTTGCTACTTTCAACGAGATCCCGTTCGTCATCATCAGAACGATTTCCGACAAGGTGAAACATGGTCCGAAGGTGAGCTTTTCGAGTTTCGTCAAAGGAGCTTCACGCAACGCGCTGGACTTCGCGCTGCACCTGCTTACTTGACCCGGTCCCTGACCATGCCCATCTTTGCTCGGACGGAGGAGTCTATGACATTTCGTGTCGAGACGGTTGTCAACTTCGGCGGCGTGTCGAGCTGGCCCGGAGAGCTCGTAACGGGAGAGGACCCGCGATGAGCACTCACGATTTCACCGGAACGCGCGGGTTCACAGAGACCGCGAGGACGCCTCTTCCGGAGTACCGGGCGGAAGGTCGCCTGTACCGGCACGACGCTACGGGTTGCGAGGTCTATCACGTACACAACGATGATCGGGAGAATCTCTTTGCCTTTGTCTTCAAGACGCCGCCTGCGGACTCCACGGGGGTCGCGCATATCCTCGAGCATACGGCGCTCTGCGGCTCGCGGCGTTACCCACTGAAGGATCCGTTCCTCGTCCTCATGCGCGGCAGCATGAGCACCTTCCTCAACGCCATGACCTTCCCGGATAAGACCGTCTACCCGGCAAGCAGTCCGGTGGAGGCCGATCTGTTCAACATCATGAAGGTCTATGGCGATGCGGTATTCTTCCCCTTGCTGCGCCCGGAGATGTTCGCCCAGGAGGGACACCGGCTGGAGTTTGCCGAGGACGGGAGCCTTCGGCGGACCGGCATCGTCTACAATGAGATGAAGGGCAACTACTCGTCTCACGATTCCATTGCCGTGGAGTGGGCAATGCGTTCCCTGTTGCCCGACAC
>JBKHEN010000076.1:0-12327 GCA_046540795.1 Spirochaetaceae bacterium
GGCGGGGCGCTTCCGGCGGGTAGACGGTCCTTAGCCGGCACGAGGCATGCTGTTACTCTTCACGAAGGACTGCCGGCGGGGAGACTCGAACTCCCACGGGGCGCGAACCCCGGCAGATTTTGAGTCTGCTGCGTCTACCAATTTCGCCACGCCGGCTGTATCGAAGAGTCTACTCAAAGCCCGTGTCTTTGACAATGACCGTTCTCACGGCGGATGCGTACACATCGAGAGCGTCGAGGCGCTCGTTCAGGGCGTCGATGGAAAAGGGGATGCGCTCGGTGACGATCCCGGAGAAGTCGATGCGCCCGCGCTCTGCGAGCTCGAGAAGCAGCTCGAGCTCTACCCGGGTATGGTCGGAGACGCCGATCAGCTCGGCCTCCGAGCCGCCGAACTCACGGTAGGTGTGGAAGCTTACCTCCCGATCCCCGATACCCGCGGCGGCGGCGCGGCCGGTGGGCGCCAACGCCAGCACGGCGGCTCGGACCGTTTCCGGAATGCCTACCAGCTCCAGGGCGACGTCCACGCCGCGGCCCTCGGTGTGGCTGCGGATGACCTCCACCGGGTCGGTTTCGGCGGCATTGATCGGGATCGCTCCGTAGCCGGCAGCCGCATCGAGCTTGTCGCGGCTACGGTCGACGGCGAATACGTCGAGTGCGCCCAGGGCGCGGGCAAGCTGTACCGCCGTCATCCCCAGCCCGCCTACGCCGAAGACGGCCACCCGCTCCCCGGCAGCGAAACGGCTCTTTCGCAGCGCGTGAAGTGCCGTGGCGGCGGAGCACATGAGCACGGCACCGTGCTCGGCGGGAATGGCGTCCGGGAGCCTGAGGGCGTTTGCCGCGGGCACCGCTATCTGCTCGGCAAATCCTCCGTCTCGGTGCTTGCCGATCATCTCCCCCCGGGGACAAAACTGCTCGAGACCGCGGCGACAGTAATAGCATCGGCCACAGGAGACGAGATAGTGCAGACTGACTCGTTCCCCGAGGCGATCCGTACTTACGCCGGCGCCGACGGCTGAGATCACGCCTGAGACCTCGTGCCCGAGGGTCAGCGGTAGCGGCCCTGTCGGCGACTCGCCGGAGCGGTAGTGCGCGTCGGAATGGCAGATGCCCACGGCGGCTACGTCGACGACGACCGTTCCGGGGGCCGCTTCCGGCGCCGGAACCTCCCGTTCCACCAGCGGTGTCCCGACCTTCTCGAGCTGAAACGCCCTCATCACAGCACTCCTTTGTCCACCACGAGCTTCATCACGTAGTTCACCGTGTGCATGTCGAGTTCCAGTGCGTTCTCATCCACGATGTCCTTCACGAACTCCCAGTCCTCCGCGTCGAAGGGATCGGTCTGCTCATTGTACGCTCCGGTGAACAGGTCGATGACCTCACCGAGGAAATGAGCGTCCTCGACGGTATAGGAATCTGCTGCCGCGCGGTACTTGCGGCTGAAGAAATCGAAGAGCTCCGCCTGCATGGGTTCGGGAAGAAAACCCAGGGAGGCAACGAAAGCGGTTTTGATCTCTTCGGCAATCCGTTCTTCCCGCCGGCGTCGCTCGGTTTCTTCCGTCGGCGGGGCTCCCACCCGGATCTTTCGCAGGCGCTTCTCGTATGCGTTCGACTGAAACATGATCTTGGTACCTCCGAGAATACCGCACCGGCGAGATTTCGTCACGGGGGAGGCCGTCTTGACGGAGCCCTTCACCCGGCCTAGAATCCATCCCCATGTTGCGCCCCAGCGACAGGTCACCGAGAGAGACGGCATGATGAAATCCACGGGAGAGCTGTCGGTCCTTGCCGACTACTCGTTCGATGAGAAAACGATAAATATCCATCCGAATGACGGATACGAGCTCGGTCTCATGACGACGAGGGCGGTGGTACGCATATTTGCCGGCTGCACGATGGGAGAGTTTCTCGCCGGTGAAGGACGGCACGTGTTCGGTAATCTCAACCTTCGCAACGAGACGAAGGTAGGGACGGTGGAGCTCAGTCTCCGCACCGCGGATCGCATGGGACGGCCTAAGCGGGCGCGCCTGTTGCACATCGATGACGACGGCGAGCAGTACGGTAAGCTCTTCATACAGCCGCTGTGAAACGGGCGCCGCCGGAATCGCTCGGAGTTGTTCCCGGAACCGGGAAGCGGTGCCCGGCGCGTGATATTGTTCTTGAAGTCTAATAGGAGTTGATGATTCGGCTTCACCGATTCGCCGCGCTCTTCGTCGTCGTCGCTCTGTTGTCCGCATGCGCGACCGGCCCGGGGGGTGACCCCACGTTCAACTATCGCCTTCTCGATGATCGCGACAGCGGCCTTGCCTATGCGGTCAGGTTCGCCTCCGAGATCCCCGACCGTGGTGCGCGCGCAGAGCATTTCCTCGAGATAGCCGAGCGTTACGACGATATCGGAACGGGCTCCCAGGCGAATGCCCTGCGCAGCTTCGCGGAGGAGCTCGTGCGCTTGCCCGATGAGGACGCGGCGGTAAGCCCGGCGGCGGTGGAGCTTGCCCGGCGGCACCTGGCCGCCGGAAGGACCGCGCAGGCAGCGGAGCTCCTCGATATTGCCGTGTCCCGGGTCCGCGCGCTCCCCGACCGGGCGGAACGGGCACGTGTGCTGCGGGAGGTCATCGACTTGTGCTTCGAAGAGGGCGATGAGCTCTTCGACGTGCTTCGCCGGGCCGTCGAAGCAGTGTTGGTAATAGACGATCTCTCGACCCGGGTAGACATCCTCACCGATGCATCTCTGCGATACCAGGCGGAGGGGGTGCGTCAGCCGGCGAATGTGCTCATCCAGCAGGCGATTCCCGCCGCCGGCAACATCACCGAACCCTGGGCCCGGGCGGCAGCGTTTGCGGCGGTTGCGGCGGCGTACCGGGGCATGGGAGAAGAGGACCGGGCCGAACGGATGATGCGGGACGCGTTTGCGGCGGCGCGGAACGCGGATGAGACGCCCCCGGGGCCGGCGGCGACGTTTCTGGTGCGGGTAATAGGGTTCGGGCGCCGGTTCGATGCGCTCGAGGTGGCCGAAGGGGTCGAGGAATCCGCGGCTCGGGCGGTCGTGCTTGCCCGCATTGCCGAGAGTTACGATACCCCGGAGTTGCGCTCATCGGCATTCATCCTCTATGCCCGGGCCGTAAGCGCGGCCGGCGCCGTGGAGAGCGGCGCGGAGCGGGCGGAAACCTATCTGCGCGTGGCGGAATCGTATCTGCGTTTTGAGGAGGTGGAGTTGGCCGTGATTCAGGCCGCCAATGCCGTGAGCAGCCTTGCGCGGGCGGATCCGCAGGAGCGTGAGGAGGAGATCATGCTGCGAATTGCCGATCTCTTTGTCCGATCCGGCGCGCCCGATGAGATCCAGGCGCTCACGGCTGCGGCTCCGACGGCGGCGGTCCTTGCGCGAGTGTCGGCCCACGTCGCCATCGGCGCGGCGGAGTCCTACGAGGAGGAGGCTCGTGACTATCTCGACCGAGCCCTCGGGGCGCGGGAAGACGCCGAGGAAGAGTCGAGTCGCACCTCCCGCGATATCGTGCAGGCGGCGGCGCGCTTCGGTCGGTTGGACGAGGCGCTCGCCGAGCTCACGGCCATGGACGAGCCCGTGCAGCTGTCGGAGGCCGCAACGGCGTTCGGTTACTATGCGATGCGCGCGGGTGGCCTTACCGAGGAGCAGCGCGGTCTGCTCGAGGAATTCTACCGCGAGTACCGTACACGCCGACGTGTGGAATGAGCGCTATTGCGGGCCGATCGTCGTACCGACGAAGGACCTCCCGGAGAGCAGACGGCTGAGATTCTCCAGGTCTCTCCCGCCTGCCGCGATGACCCGAAGGCCGAGCTCCGCGGCGCGCCGGGTCGCGACCGGGTCGAAGGGCAAATTGCTTCCGGGAACCCAGTCCTTGCCGACGAGACGCCGGAACTCCGCCCAACGCACGCTTTCCAGAGGGGTGGCATTCGGGTCCGTCCGCGGATCCGCGGTATAGACTTGCTCGACGTTGGAGAGGTTTACCACGGTATCGGCGCCGAAGCGTTCGGCGAGCACAACGGCATCGTAGTCGGTCGAAAAGCCGGGTTTCCATCCGGCGGCGATGAGCACCGTCCCCTCGAACGCAACCGCTCCCTCCGGATCGGTGACAACGGGATCGGGACATTCCGGTCGAAACACCGCGCGCAGCAGCTGCCCGTTGAGCCGGGTAGCGGCTATACCGATCCAGTCGAGCTCCTCCGCCGAGGCGGCGGCGACGACGGTACGGTATGCGTGTTGATAGGCGCGCGCGGGAGCACCCCCGCCGGTAACCAGAATGAAGCGTCTTCCCGCCTCTATGAACGGGATGAGCGTGGTGCGAAGGCCGCGAACGAAGTCGGTATCGACGTCGCCGGGAGAGATAATCGATCCACCTACGGATATCACGGTTACCACGGGGCGCCTCCTTGCAGGCTCATCCTACGCAGGCCGGGGGCCTCGGACAACCCCGGGGGCACCTCGCGGTCGCAACAGGCTTCCGTATACTCCCTTTCCGCGGCGCTTCAATCGCTTGCTTCGGCGGCGGCTTCAGTCGTTTGCTTCGATCGCTTGCTTCAATCACGTGCTTCAATCCCTTGGCGGCTATTAGTACATTTGAAACGGAGTAACGAGAGAGGACATGGCGCGAGAGGACTTATCGGACGTTTTGAGCGAATGGCCCTATGACCCGGACAATACCGTGCGGATCATTACCGCGGCGGACGGAAGAAGCGTGATGCAGGTTCGGCTGCCGCTGGGGGTGGAGCAGTACGAGCTCGAAGGGCGGCCGGATGGGGCCCGGCCCCTGGGGCGGGACTCGGTGGTCGAGGCACTCGAAGAGCGGCTCTCTCACTATGTGGAGGAGCACGGCAGCGACGAGGGCTTCACAATCGACCACGAAGATGCCGTAATGCTTCAGAACGAGGGGGTGCTGTTCTACTACCGTTACCTGTTGCTGTTCCAGATCAATGACTTCGACCGCACCATCCGCGATACCGAGCACAATCTGCGCTTGTGCCGGTTGCTCGAGCGATACTGTCCGGATGAGAACGACCGCAACGCCGTCCTGCAGTTCAAGCCGTACATCGTGCGGATGAATGCCATGGCTCGGGCGATGACCGCGCTCAAGCAACGCATGACGGATCTTGCCCGGGAGATCCTGGAAGAGGCCATTGGAGAGATCGAGGGCCTCGAGAACATCGATTCACCGGCGTTCCGGTTCGAGAAGGTGCGCTCGGTGAACTACCTCCGTTCCACGTTGAAGCAGCTTACCGAGGGAGATTTCGAGGAAGCGGACACCGCGGAAGAGCAGACGAGGGCCTTCGGGGAGGACGCCCGCCTCGCGCGGCTACGTCGAGAGCTCGAGCAGGCGGTGGAGGAGGAGAACTACGAGCGGGCCGCGACGC
This sequence comes from Spirochaetaceae bacterium, assembly GCA_046540795.1. Classification (GTDB taxonomy): domain Bacteria; phylum Spirochaetota; class Spirochaetia; order DSM-27196; family PWMO01; genus JAAAOH01. Next base: position 5,382 of record JBKHEN010000076.1, read on the forward strand.
TGCGCGACCGCATTCGCGAGCTTTCCTCCTAACGGGGTGACGACCTTGACAAATCACTCGTGCTCGGAGGACTATAGGCGCACGAATCGCTGGGGTTTAACGCGTGTGAAACAGACAATAGCAGCTCTCCTTCTGGTCGCTGCGGCGGCGCCATTTGCTCATTCTCAGGATTTCGCAACGGCCCGTGAGTTCTTTGCCACGGTCGCCGAGCGCTATTCGGCAATTAACGACTACGTTGCGGAAATCGAGATTACCACCGAAGAGGAGACCCTTGCCGGTACGCTCTATTACCGCAGGCCCAACGACGTTCGGATCGACTTCACGGAGCCCGAAGATCAGGTCCTCGTTTCCGACGGAGAGGAGCTGCAGGTCTACGTACCGGAATACGACGTGGTGCTGCAGCAGTCGTTGGCCGGTGCGGGTGCAGAAGGGGTTACCACGCTCGCCAGCACCGACGGTTTGCGCCTGATGCAGGAGCAATTCAGCGTCGCCTATCTCGACAGTCCTGACCCGGTGCCCCTCGATGAGCCGGAGGACGAGGACGATGCGGAAGAGCTCGACGAAGACGAGCAGGAAATGGTCACCAAGCTCAGGCTTACCTGGCGCTCGAGCAGTGAAGGGTTTCGGCAGCTCACCCTGTCCATCGATGAAGAGCGACTGATTCGCCGCATCGAGGGCGTTACGGTGAACTATGACGAAATCGAGCTCGACTTTCTCGACGTGCAGCTCGATCAGAGCATCCCGGACTCGCGTTTTGACTATGAGGCGCCGGCATCGGCGAACCTGTTCAGGAACTTTCTTTTCGAGCAGGACGACTAATGGAGTCGATCGGCGAGAAGCTACGCAACACCAGGACGACCAAGGGATACAGCCTCGAACAGGTGGCGCGGGACACGCACATCGCCAAACGGTTTCTCGAGGCCCTGGAGGCAGAGGAATTCGAGGTGTTCCCGGGAGAGCCGTACCTCCTCGGCTTTTTGAGAACGTATGCGGAGTTTCTCGACCTGGATCCCCAGGAGATGGTCTCCCTCTACAAAAACCTGAAAATCCAAGAACAGCCGGCGCCGATCGAGGATCTCATCGTCAAGAAAGGTCCTCGGCCGTATGTGATAGCCGTTCTCGCCCTCCTCGTCGTAGCGGGGCTCGGCGTGGGCGGGTTCTTTCTCTTTCGCGGGGGAGTGTTCGGCAGCACCGGCGCAGAGACGGAGACCGGCGGGGCCGAGCGGCAGCCCTCCTCGCAGGAATCCGCGGATTCGGGACGGGAGTTCGTCCTGGAGGAACAAATCCTCGAGCGCAGATTCACCGAGGGAGATCTGGTGCGCGTGCCCGTGGAAGAGAACGAATATCCTCTCTCGTTCGACGAAGTCATGGACGACGGCGTCACCCTCGGTACGATCGGAGGTTCCCAGGAACTGGCGCTTACCGAGGAAGACACGGTAGACGTGAACCAGGACGGCCGCGGGGACGTTCGCGCCACCCTCAGGGAGGTAAGCAGCTCCGACGACCCGCCGACCCTCGTGCTTCGACTCGACCGCGTCGTGCAATCCCCCGACGGAGCCGAGGAGGAAGAGCGGGAGGAAACTGAGGTTTCCCGGACCGAGCCGGTGGGTAGCACCACCGTGCCGGAGCGGGAGCGCAGCTCTCGGGTCATCGCCGAGCCGGAGGAGGTCGGCCCCTTCGAGGTAGAGATGGAGTTCCGCGGTTACTCGTGGTTTCGCTACCTCGCCGACGGCGAGGAGCGTGAGGAGCAGTACCTGAAGGAGGGTGACACGTTTCGGACCACCGTCGATGAAGAGTTTCGTCTGTGGCTCTCCAACGCGGGTGTCGTGACCCTGCGCGTGGAGGGTGAAGAGGTGGATCTCGGCCGGCCGGGGGAAGTCATCGCCGCGCTCGTCACTTGGGGTGTCGACGAGGACGACGACCCGCGGCTCGAGCTGGTGCCCGTTTACTAGCTTCACCGTAGTGTTGTAAAGCCCATGGTGGAGCACGACCGCTCGTTCTATATCGAGACCCTCGGATGCGCGAAAAACCAGGTCGATTCGGAGGTCATGATCGCCTCCCTGGAGTCTCACGGATGGACCCGGGCGCTCGATGCGGCGGACGCCTCACTCATCGTCGTCAATACCTGCGGGTTCATCGGGCCGGCCAAGGAAGAGTCCATCGACACCGTCCTATCCCTTCGCGCGGAGCAACCCGAGGCGCGGATCCTCATGGCGGGGTGCCTGGTCCAGCGGTATCCCGACGAGCTTCAAGCCGATCTCTCGGAAGCCGACGCATTCTTCGGGAATCGCGCGCCGGAGCGAATCGGCGCCTTCGTGGAGACTCACCCCTGGAATGAGCGCCGGGTCGCACTGCCGAGCGCCGGCACCTTCGATCCGACGGCCGGGGCAAGCGTTCCCGCAGCCGCCGAGGCGGTTGCCCGGCGTAAGGCGGCGCTCTCCTTCCGGGGCAGCGCATACCTCAAGATAGCGGAGGGGTGTGACAACCGTTGCAGCTTTTGCGCTATCCCCCTCATTCGCGGCCCATACCAAAGCCGTCCCCCCGCCGAGCTGGAAGCCGAGCTCCGGCGCCTGGTCTTGGACGGCGCCCGGGAGGTGAGCCTGATCGCCCAGGACCTCGCCTCCTACGGACGCGACGGGCGCACGCCGGGACTCGTCTCATTGCTGAAGCGGTTGTTGGCGGCGGATGACCAGGTGCGGCTGCGGATGCTCTACATTCACCCCGAGCGGCTCCCCCGGGAGTTGTTGGAGCTTTGTGCCACGGAGCCCCGGCTCCTTCCCTATTTCGACATGCCGATGCAGCACGCAGACGACGAGCTCCTGCGCCGTATGGCCCGTACCGGTACGGGTGCGGGGTACCTCTCTCTCGTTGAGGAGATCCGTGAGGCGCTGCCGCAGGCGGTCCTCCGGACCAGCCTGCTCGTCGGCTTTCCGGGGGAGAGCGAGGCGGCGTTCGAACGGCTGCTTGCCTTTCAAAGACAGGCCGCCTTCGATTGGCTCGGCGTCTTCGTCTACTCTCCGGAGGAACGGACTCCGGCTTACCGGCACTACGGTGAGCTCGTGGAGCCCGCGGCAGAGCAGCGTAAGGCACGGCTCGAGGAAGCGCAGCTTCCCATCACCTACGAGCGGCTCGATCGGTTCGTCGGTGGTGACATGGAGGTGCTCATCGAGGAGGAAGTGCAGGGAGAGGAGCTTGCCATCGGTCGGGGCTATCCCCACGCCCCCGAGGTCGACGGGCTGGTGGTGGTGCGCACCGGCGGCCGGCGGCTCGTGCCGGGCAGCATGGTGAGCGCGCGCATCCTCAGACGGAACGGAGTCGACCTGGAGGCGTGGCTGCCCGAGGAGGGCGGGGCGCGCTGATGCGGACCGATCCGCGGATTGCGGTTCTCTTTGCGGTGGTGGCGGTCAGCAGCTCCGCCATTCTCATTCGCCTTGCGACGCCGCATCCCCTGTCCATCGCCTTCCATCGCATGGCGTTCGCCGCGCTGCTGACCGCGCCGCGCTTCCTCGGCCGGTCACGGCGGCATCCCGCGCATCCGCCGCCGGCCGCGCGGGATCTGGCCCTGGCCCTGGTAAGCGGCGGGTTCCTCGCGCTGCATTTCGCGGCGTGGATTACCTCGCTGTTTCTCACCTCCGTGGCCGGGGCAACGGTGCTGGTGAACCTTCACCCGATCTTTGTGGTGGCTCTCGGGTTCCTGTTTCTGGGCGAGCGGGTGAGTCCGCGAGGGCTCCTGTGGATCCTCCTGAGCGTAGCGGGAAGCGTCGTCCTGGCCCTCGGCGGGACCACGGTCGGGGAGACCGCGACGGCGGGCAATCTTCTCGCTACCGCCGGCGCGGCGGCGGTAGCCTGCTACATGCTCATCGGCCGGGTGCTCCGGCAGCGGATGGATGCCGGGCTCTACACGCTCCTGGTCTACGGCTCGAGCGCCGCGATACTGCTCCTGTGGTGTCTCCTCGCCGGTGTGGATCTCGGCCCGTACGCGGCTCGAGAGTACGTGCTGTTCGTGCTGCTCGCCGTTTTCCCGACGCTTCTCGGGCACACCGTCTTCAGCTGGGCTCTGCGCTACGTGCGGGCGTCCTTTGTGGCGACCGCGGTGCTCGGCGAGCCGGTGATCGCGGCGATCCTCGCGGTGTTCTTCTTCGCCGAAATCCCCACCGTCTGGACGGTGGTCGGTGGGGCAATGATCATCGCGGGTATCTACCACTATACCAGGCGTGAGGCCACAGGCGGGCTGTGAAGTATCAAGGAGCCGGGCGATGCCCCGGCAACACGCTTCGAGACACGTCGCCCGGGTCGCCCGCTTTCGCAGCCTTCTCCTCGACGCGACCACGCACGATGGTGTAGCCTCTTCGATATGTCGAGATCCGGTGACGTTCCCGCGTATTTGAGCGATCTCAACGAGCAGCAGCGCCGCGCGGTTCTGCATCATGGGGCCCCGCTCCTCATCCTTGCCGGTGCCGGCTCGGGCAAGACCCGGGTCATCACCGTGAAGATCGCCTACATGATAGAACAGCTGGGCCATGACCCGCGCAGCATCCTGGCGGTGACCTTCACCAACAAGGCCGCCGGAGAGATGAAGGAGCGCGCCGCGGCTCTGGCACCCCGGGCGCAGGATACCATGATCCGCACCTTTCACTCCTTCGGGGCGTGGTTCCTCCGCCGTCACGCGACCCTCGCGGGAATGCCGTCGGGCTTCTCCATCTATGACGACGACGACAGCGTGACACTGCTGCGGTCGCTGTATCCCGACACGCCGCGCTCGACCCTGGCGGCGGTGCACCGGCGCATCAGCCGCGCCAAGGACTACGGTCTGGGCCCGGAGGACGAGCTCTCCCGGATTACCGGGGATCCGGAGTTCCCGGAGCAGTATCGGTGCTACGAAAAGCGGTTGCGGGAGATCGGCAACGCCGACTTCGGTGATCTGATTCTGCAGCCCGTGCGAATTCTCTCCGAGCATCCGCAGGTGCGCGACCGTATCCGCTCGCGCTTTCGGGCAATTCTTGTGGACGAGTATCAGGATTCGAACGTTGCACAGTACCACCTGCTGCAATTGCTTGCCGATAGCTCGACCTACGTATGCGTGGTCGGCGACGACGATCAGTCTATCTATCGCTTCCGGGGCGCCGAGGTGAGGAACATCCTGACCTTCGAGGAGACGTTTCCCGGTACCGACGTGATCCGCCTGGAGGAGAATTATCGCTCCACCGCCGGCATCCTCGAGGTTGCGCAGGCCGTGGTCGACCACAATGACGGGCGGCTCGGCAAGAAGCTCTTCACGCGCAAGGACCGGGGGCCGCGGCCGGTGTTCGCCCTGCTCGAGGACGAGGAGGAGGAGGTCCGCTACTGCCGCGACGTGCTCAGCCGGGAGAGCGAAATCCCGCCGGGAGAGACGGCCATCCTCTACCGCACGAATGCCCAGTCCCGGCTGTTCGAGACGGTCTTTCTCCGCGAAGGCATCCCCTATCGCATCGTGGGCACGCTTCGCTTCTACGAGCGGGAGGAGATCAAGGACGCGGTGGCGGTGCTGAAGTTTCTGGCCAATCCACGCGACGAGGTGAGTTTCAGACGTATCGCGAACAAGCCGTCCCGTGGTATCGGCGCTACCACCCTGGAGAAGGTCATCGCGGTGTCGGCTGAGACCGAGGGCGACTTGCGGGAGGCCCTCCGGCGTGCACCGTCCCGGCTCGGCTCCCGGGCGGCCAATGCGGTATCGGCATTTGCCGAGGTGGTCGGGCGGGTGGAGGCCACCACGGGCGGCGAGAGCTTGATGTCCGTCGTGGAGGCGGCGGTAAGCGAGACCGGCCTCGGGCGGTATCACGCCGAGAAGGACGAGGTAGCCGGCACGCAGAAGCTCGAGAACCTGGAGGAGCTCGAGAACGCCTCCTCGTTGTATGCCGGCACCGCGGAGGGGCTGGTGGAGTTCCTCGAGAGCATCGAGCTCGACAGCGCCCGGGAGGAAGAGACCGTTGACTCCCCGGACCGGGTCACCCTCATCACCATGCACAACACCAAGGGCCTGGAGTTCGATCGGGTCATTATTACCGGGCTGGAGGAGGGGCTCTTTCCCCGGGGTGCGGAGGAGTCGGCCGACGAGCTCGAGGAGGAGCGGCGGCTGTTCTACGTGGCGCTTACCCGGGCCCGCCGGTCGGTGCATCTGACCAGCTGCCGGAGCCGTCGGGTGCACGGGCGTTATCTCTCCTTCGTGCCCTCCCGCTTCATTAGGGAGATTCCCCCGGAGCTACTCGAGCAGGCATGGCCGGGGCAAGTCCGCCCGGGGAATTGGGCACCTGGACGAAGGGTGTCCTCCGTGGCCTCAGGCCGCTCCGGATCGCGCCGGGGGCCGGGCAAGGACTACGACGGGGAGTTTCCACCGGGGGCCTACGTCTATCACGATGAGTACGGTCCGGGAGTCGTGATAGCGGCGTGGCGCTCGGAGGAGGAAGACACCGTCCGGGTGCGTTTCGAGACGGGAAACATCGCTCAGTTCATCCCGCGCTATGCAGGGCTCGAGCGGATCGGAGGCGGTGACCCATGAGCGGCTGCGGATCCGACGGCAGGGTCGAGCTCCCGCGGATCCGGCGGGCGCGGGATTTTCGCCTCTACGCCGAGGACGGCACACGATATCTCGATCTCTACCAGAACGGCGGCAGGGCGATCCTCTCCCACCGACCGAAGGGGCTCGCGCCCCGGGTGAAGGATGTGATTTCTCAGGGGCTCTGGGGAGCCTACCCCTCGGTCTACCCGTACCGGCTCGAGCGGGTGCTGCGCGGTCTGTTTCCGGCCTATCCGGTGATCCGGGTGTACGCCGACGCCTCGCGCGCCGCGGACGTCGTTGCCGCGGTGGTGGGCGAGCGGCCCCGGGACCAGGCCCTTTCCGTCGCCGGGGATGCCGATCCGGCGGCATCGCCGCCTCGCGCCGAGTGGTGGCGACCGTTCCTGCCGCAGC
>JBKHEN010000077.1:0-12158 GCA_046540795.1 Spirochaetaceae bacterium
GGCCCCGAGGCCCCCGGCCCCGAGGCCCCCGGGCACGCGGGGTCACGTCGGAACGTGTGTTCACGCCGGCATGCGGGCGCTTTTCTGTTCGTAGGTGAGTGAGAGCGGCTCCGTCTCGCCGGGAGTGTATAGTGTTCCGTCCACCTCCACCGGCAGCCGTTTCGCACGGTCCGGAGCGGTCAGCTCGGAGCGTACCCGGATGGTGCCCGGCTCTATGTCGAAGTGAAGCAGGTTGTCGCGGTGCAGAATCTTGAACTGCAACCGATTCCAACTCCGCGGGAGATCCGGGGCCACGGCGATGTGATCCCGGAAGAGGTTGATTCCGGCGAAGTTCTTCATCACGATATCGAGTGTTCCGGCCATGACGCCGCAGTGGATCGCCTCGCGGGTGGTGCCCCCCTGGGTATCGTAGATGTCGCTTTCCAGCCCCTCCATGAACCAGTGCCACGTGTTGTTGCGGTGCCCCTGTACGTAGCGGGATATCGCCGAATGCACCACGTAGCTGAGGGTGGAGCCGTGGGTGGTGCGGGCCAAGTAATACTCGTAGTTCTTGGTGGCAAGCTCCTGCTCGTCGGCCACCTCATAACCCATGAGCTCGAGTACGTGCCGCACCTGTCCCGGAGAAAGCAGGTAGAATGCCATGAGCATGTCCGCCTGCTTGGTCAGCTGATAGCGGTCCGGGGTGTCGCCCTCGGCCTTCAGGATGCGGTCCATTCGACGGATGTTCCCGTAGCGTCGCCGGTGGGACTCCCAATCGAGCTCTTCGAGGTCACGAAACCCGTCGAACTGTGAGATGATCCCATCTTCTCCCATGACGACGGCGAGCTTGGTCTTGACCTCTTCCCATCGAGGGAGCTCCGCATCCGGATCGAACGCGATGCGCTCGGCAATCCGCTTCCGGGCTTCCGCCGGCTCGTGTTGCCAGGTCTCTTCGGTCTTGTGGAGGATCCACGCAGTCATGATGTTGGTGTAGGCGTTGTCTCGGAATCCCCCGTCCCGGGCGTCCGGGTACTTCTCGTGGAATTCGTCCGGGCCCATGACGCCGTCTATGTGGTAGCGCCCGTCGCGCTCATCGTAGAAGGCCTTGCTTACCCAGAAGCGACAGATCTCCACAAGCATCTCGAGGCCGTAGTCCCGCATAAACTCTCCGTCGCCGGTAGAGTAATAGTAACTCCATACGTTATATGCAATTGCAAGGGATATGTGGCGTTGGTTCCGGCTGAGATCGGGGTCCCAGCCACCCGACATGGGGTTATAGTGTAGTATCTGCGTTTCTTCCCCGCCATCGTGTGCGGACTGCCAGGGATACATTGCCCCGTCGTAACCTTCCTCTCGTGCCAACCGTCGGGCCGCGTGGAGACGAAGATACCGATACATGAGATGGCCACGGGTGACCTCGGGGAGATGCAGGTTGTAGAACGGTGCAATGAAGAGCTCGTCCCAGAAGACATGTCCGCGATACGCCTCGCCGTGCAAACCGCGGGCGGTGAAGCCGACGTCCTGTTTCGCGCTATGCGGCGACGCACTCACCAGCAGGTGGTAGATATGGAGGCGAATCACTCGCTGTGAAAACCGGTCCGGAGCGAGACGAATATCGGCCACGTTCCACAGCCGGTGCCAACGGTCACTATGGTCGGAGAGGGCTTCGTCGAAACCGGTATGCCTGTGACCCCATCGGTCAACGAGCTCGCGCGCGTCGGCCACCGGGGTTTCGGTGTCTCGATCGCGGGAGGTGTATATGGAAACGTACTTGTGGAGCACGTAGGTGTGGTTCTCTTCGGCGGTGAAACGAAGGAGCTCCGCGCTGTAGCTCGTGCCGTGGTCGAACTCGCGGTCGGCGGTGAGCTCGTCGTCCTCGCTCGAAAGGGTATGGCGTGCGCACATATGAATATCCACCGCCGATTGCGTGGTCCTGGTGTGTAACTCGACGCGACCCTCGCGCTCACGCGCCGCTATGCCCTCGAGGTGACGCTTGCTCAAATCCCGATAGCGCGGCACCCCGTAGTTGACGACTGTTCCGTCGAGGGAGGAGCGAAGCGTCACAGGCTTGTCGTAGTTGAGCGGGGTCAACCGGTACTCAATGGCTGCAAGGTGGGGATCTGCCATGCTTACGAAACGCCGCGTTTCCACCCGCGTGCGATGACCGCGGCGGTCACGGATGTGGAGGCGTCGACTCATCACGGCGTTGCGCATATCGAGGACGTGCTCGTAGTGCTCTACGGTGCAGCTGAGAAGACGGCAATAGCTACCGTCGCCGATCTTGAGCTCTATCAGGAGCCAGTTCGGGATGTTCACGAAGTCGTTGTTGTAGATCGTTCGTCCGTGTACGTCCGTACCGAGGGTGTTCCACAGACCCGCGACGTAGGTTCCGGGGTAATGAATATCGTCGTATGCGACCGCGCCGCCGTACGCGCCGCGGCTTCCGATGTACCCGTTACCCACCGTAGTGAGCGCCTCTCGCAGCATCTCCTCCTCGGGACTGAATGTGCGGTAGCGCAGGTACCAGGCGTCCTGCTCCATTCCGTCGGTGAACCATCGATGTACGGCTTCCGGATCGAGCTCGGCGATCCCGGCGACGGTCATATCCGCACCGTGTTGCAGCAGAACGTCTTCGTTGCCGTCGCTCGCGACTCCCAGTACGAGTCCGAAGTTCCCCCGGTGGCCCGCCTCCACCCCCTCCGGTGCGGCTTCGGCCACGAGGCATTCTCCCGGAAGAAGCCCGAGATTGTCGGCGGCGAGAACGAAGCCGTCGGGCTCAGGGCGTAGAGGTATGGAAAGCTCCGTAATGTCGTAGCCGTCTATGATGGTATCGAAGTAGCCGAGTAGCCCCGCGGTCTCGAGAACGTCGCGGCAGTTCCTGCTCGCGGAGACCAAAGCCGTCCGAATACCTGAGTCTCTCAACTCCGAGAGACGCTTGAAGGCCTCCTCCGCCGGGCGAACGCCTTGTTCCGATAGCAGCGTACGGAAGAGCTCGTTCTTGCGGTTTGCAATACCGCACACGGTCCGTTTTGTCGGGGGATCGGAGGGATGGCCGTTCGGCAGGTGTATGTCGCGCGACTCGAGAAACGACCGCACCGCTACGTACCGTGGCCTCCGATGCACATAGGGCAGATAATCACCCTGATGGTCGAACCGCTCGCTACCCTTTTCCCCTTCGAGCTCCCGCAATACCTCGCCGAAAGTGCGTCTCCAGGCTTCGAAATGCAGCTCCGGAGTCCCGGATACCACCGCGTGAAGCTCGAAAACGGCGCCCTTCCACACCTCCATACACACTACTCCTTTGCGAGCATACCGAGCGCGCATACGAGCACGTCGGGTGATTCGACGAATACGCATTTGTGGGTTACCGCTTCCACCGACCGAACGAGCTCTTCGTCGGTGGTAACGAAGATACTCCGGAGCTCCCGGCCGGTTTCCGCGGCCCGCTCCAACATGGGAAGATCCGAGGAGGTATCTCCGCAGACAACGACCGAGCCCTCCAAATCGAGGCCGGCGGCCTCCGCCATAAACGACAACCCGTCGCCTTTGTTGAAATCACGGTCGTCTTCTTCGCAAGTAAGAATGACCTCCACATCGTAGCCGGTATCCTCTATGCGGAAGACCACTCCGCCGGGATCGAGCTCGCCCGTAAGCTCGCGCACTCGGCTGAGAAATGCTTCCGAACGCTTCGGCTCGACGCTCCCGTTGATGTCCTGCCGGGCAACGGTGGTTTGCCCGAACTTGAACTGTACCGCTGATCCGATGAGGGAGAAGACCCGGTACTCGGGCTCCTCGAGTAATCGTGAGATTCGGTCGTTGAGCTCTTCGAGTAACCGCCTTTTCTCCTCGGGGATGGGTAGCTCGTGTCGATTCCCGGCGGTGTCGCGCAACTCGCGGCCCTTCGAGCCACCGACTACGAACGTTCCCGGTGGCATAACCGAGAGATCGATGAGCCCGAAGTCCTCGAGGGGCGCAGAGGTGAGGATCGCGGCTCCGGAAGTGCGAGCCCTGGTAAACCTGGTCAGAAAAACGGCGTTGTAGGCGGACTGTACCGACGAGCGGTAACGACCACAGTAATTGTTTACCGTGCCGTCACGGTCGGTTACGAAGGTCGCCCCGGTGAGCGGCCGCAACAGGTGGTGCACGGCGTCGATCTCGGCGTCCACACGGGGGATACGATCGGCAACGTAGCGGTATAACGCCTCCTCCCCGTGCTCGAGGAAGAAGAGATCTTTTTCGAGCTCTTCCACCTCGTAGTCCAGGGACAGCGCGGTGGCGGGGCCGTCGGGTCCGAGCAGGAAGCGACAGGTGCCGTCGTCCTGCTGCTGTGCGGCGATGGCCTTGCAGACGGTTCTGAGCTCACCGGTCTGTTCCGGCGGCACTTCTCCGGCGAGATAGGCCGATACGAGGGCCCTCCGCGTGTGAACGGTGCGTTCCATCAGCTCGAAAAACTCGGTCAACGTTCTCATGCCGCCTCCTCAAAAAGCCGTCCCGTGTGTCTTAGGATACCGCGTGGCGGTGGCGGGAGGAATACGCCGAATGGTTTATAGCTGTATGATACGGTGTTTCACCGCGTACTTGATGAGCTCCGCCTTCGAGTGGATATCGAGAGCTTTCATGATGTTGTTCTTGTGGACGTGAACGGTGTGAAACGAAATATTCAGCTGCTCGGCTATCTCTTTCTCGGTGAAACCGTCGCAGATGAGCTTGAGAATCTCCCGTTGCCGATTCGTGAGCTCGGTGTCGTCGGTCAACTCCTCCCCATCTTCGCCGGCGCGGAGAAAAGCATGTACCAAATAGCCGGAAACCTCGGGGCTGAAGTAGTAGCGCCCGGCATAGACCTCCTCGATGGCCTTTACGATCTCCTCTGCTGCGCTCTCCTTGAGGATGTACCCGTGGGCGCCGTTTCGGACGGCTTTCTCCACGAGCACCTTATCCTTGTACATGCTGAGGATTATGACCTTGACGCTCGGATCCTGCTTGAGCAGACGTGCCGTGGTCTCGATGCCGTTGAGAATCGGCATCGAAATATCGATCAGATACACGTCCGCCGGCGTGTTTCGGGCCATCTCGAGGGTTTCCCGTCCGTTCGACGCTTCGTTTACCACGACGATGTCCGGATCGAGCTTCTGCATCACTGCTTTGAGTCCGTCCCGGACGACGGTGTGGTCGTCAGCGAGGAGTACTCGCTTCTTCATAGGGTTCCTCCTCCCGTGCGTGGGGATGCCGGACGCGTTGTTCTATTATCGCGCCCTTTCCCGGCGCGGAACGGATTTCTACGGTTCCTCCAAAAGGTCGAAGTCGGTCCCGCAAACCGGCCAGCCCGAAACCGCTCCCCGAGCAGATAGTTTCCGGGTCGAATCCCGGCCCGTCGTCCGAAACCTGCACCACGATCTGTGCGTCTTGCCGGTTGACGGTGACCTCCGCGCGAGCGCCGGGAGCGTGCTTGAGTACGTTGAACAGAAGCTCTCGCGTAGCCCGGTAGAGCACGTGTTGCAGATCCCGCGGCACCGTTATGGATTCCGCGGGAGCATTCATGCGCACGTCCAGACCGTGCTGCTCTTGGAAATGCTCGACCAGCCAGGACAAGGTTGCCACCAGGCCGGATTCCCGTATGACCGGCGGATCGAGCTCCACAATGAGTGAGCGAACCTGGGAGATGGCGTCGTCGAGAAGCCGCCGCATGTGGGCGAGCTCCGCTTCCGGATCCTCTTTCTCCGGTGCCGCGGCTAGGAGGTCAAGGCGCATGCGCAGGCTTGCCAACGACTGATTCACCCCGTCATGGATGTTCGCGGCCAGCACCGCGCGTTCCCGCTGCTCCACCGAAACGAGCTGCCCGGCGAGCGCTTGTATTTGCCGTCGTGACTCCCGAAGCTCCCGTTCCCGCCGCTTGGTCTCGGTGATGTCGAGGAGCATTACCAAAAACTCTCGATCGTCCTCTTCGAAGGTGGGAGAGGCGTTTACGTGTACCCAGCGCTCCTCCTCCGTATTGAGCCTGAGCTCCACATGCGTGGGGAGGGGTTCCGCGTCTTCGGTATCATCCCCACGGGCGCGGTGGGAAAGACGCTTCATATAATCGTCGAGGGCGGGACGGTGATCCGGGGCGATAAGCTCGGTGAGCTCCATGCCGACGGCGAGATCGGGACACATGCGCGCGGCGGTACGGTTGGCATAACGGATGATTCCCGCGCGGAGCACCAGCACCGCGGCACTGCTCTGGTTGGCCAGTGCCTGATAGCGGCGGCGCACCAGGCGCGTGAGACTGCGGATCCGCAACAGGGCCGTGACCCGGGCTTCGATTTCCGCCCGCTCCACGGGAGTCCAGATAACCTCGTCCACCTCCGACAGCAGACGCCGGTGATCTTCAGCCGGTTGTTTGCGTCGGGCGAGCAGCACCAACGGCAGAAACTCCGGACGCTCGGCCTCCCGGCGCGCGCGTATGGCTTGCCGGTTCGCTTCGAGGGCCGACGGATCGACGATGCACAGATCGAACGGTGTCTCGGGACACACGCGGTCATCTGTTGTGATGACTTCTTGCCAGCTGCCGAGCCATTCGGCGAGTTTCTCGCGGTTATGTGTGTTACCGATACACAATAAGATGCGTTTCATGCGGATCCCGCGGCACGCTCCGCCGATGTCCCGTGAAGTATAACTGAAACTAGCCGGTGACGCCACCACGGTCCCGCGTGAGGCGCCTCAGCCGGTTTGTCTCTCCTCGCCGAGAAGCCTGAGGAAATCCTCCTCGCTCAACACCGGGGTGCCTCGCTTGCGGGCCTGGTCCAGCTTGCTCCCGGGGTCCGCTCCGGCCACCACATAATCGGTAGCGCCGCTCACCGAAGAGGATACCTTGCCCCCGCGCTCCTCGATGCGTTTGCGAGCCTCCGCGCGGGTGAACCGTTCGAGCGTCCCGGTGAGCACGAAGCTCTTGCCGCCGAGTGCCCCGGTTTCCTCAGGCGGTGATACGGGTTGCGGCTCAACACCGGCGGCACGCATCCGCTCGAGAATCCGCCTATTCTCTTCCTCGCTGAAGAAGGTGTGAATGCTCCGAGCGGTGCTGTGGCCGATGTCCTGAATGGCCTCGAGCTCTTCGACCTCGGCACTCTCGAGCGCTTCGAGACTCCCGAATCGCTCGGCAAGTACCCGGGCAACATGAGCCCCCACGTGACGAATGCCGAGTGCGTAGATCAAACGGTTCAGGGGGCGACGCTTGGAGCCCTGAATGGCCGAATAGACGTTCTGCGCCGACTTGTCGGCGAACCCTTCGAGCTCACGAAGATCCTCGGGCTCGAGATAGTAGAGATCGGCAATGGTCGATATCTTCCCGCGGGAGACGAGCTGGGCAATATTGCGCTCGCCGAGGTTCTCGATGTCCATTGCCTCTCGTGAAACGAAGTGCTTCAGCCGCCCGGTGATCTGCGCGGGACAGGAGAGCCCGGCGGGGCAGAAATAGTAGGCACCCTCCCGCTCCACCGGCGTATCGCAGGCAGGACACCTTTCGGGCATAGTGAACGGTGCGCCGCGGTCGGAGGAATGCTCCTCGACAATCGCGCTCACCTCCGGTATAACGTCGCCGGCGCGGATCACGCGTACCCGGTCGCCGACCCGCACGTCCTTACGCCGGACTTCGTCCTCGTTGTGCAGGCTGGCCCTGCTCACAGTGACGCCACCGATGCTCACCGGCTCGAGAAGCGCGACGGGGGTGAGAATGCCGGTGCGCCCTACTTGCACCACGATGTCTGAGACCCGTGACACTTCGGTGCGCGGGGGGAACTTCCACGCGAGCGCCCACCGGGGGCTGCGATTGCGATAGCCGAGGTCCTCGCGAAAATCGTAGGAGTCGACCTTGATGACAATACCGTCGATCTCGTAGTCGAGCTCCTCACGTCCTTCAGCAAGTCGATCTCGATAGGAGGTGAGCTCCTCCACCGTCTCGCAGACTTCCCACAACGGGTTCGTTTTCAGTCCCCACTTCGGGAACAGTTCGAGTACCTCGGTGTGCGAGCGAAAATCGGTGCGGTCGCAGGCCAGGATGTCGTAGAAGAAGATATCGAGAGGTTTCCCCACGGTGTTCTTGGGATCGAGCTGCCTGACGGTTCCGCTTGCCGCATTGCGCGGGTTGGCAAAGGGCTCCTCCCCTTGCTCCGTGCGACGGCGATTGAGCTCGCGGAAACCGCTTTTCTGCATAAGGACCTCGCCCCGAACCGCGAGAAACGCCGGCGGATTCCCGTCCCCGCGGAGCTCGAGAGGAATCGCGGGAATGGTCTTTAGGTTTCTCGAGATGTCCTCGCCGACGCGGCCGTCCCCGCGGGTGGCCCCGTAGGAAAAACGCCCGTTGCGATAGACGATTTCCACCGACAGCCCGTCGAGCTTCGGCTCCACGACGTAGCGCACGCTCCGACCGTCGGCGTTACGCACGATGAATCGGTGAAACTCCTCGACCTCCGCCGGCTCTAAGCTGGAGTTGAGGCTCAGCATCGCCCCCTGATGCTCGATGCGGGCAAGCTCATCGACCGGCGGCGCACCGACGCGCTGCGTAGGTGAGACGTCGCTTTGCAGCTCCGAGAACCGCTGCTCGAGGAGCTGCAATCGGCGAAACAGGGCATCATAGACCTCGTCCGAGATTACGGGAGCGGAATCGACGTAGTAGCGGTGATTGTGGTAATTCAGCGCCTCGGTGAGCCGGGCCGCCTCCCGGCGCGCTTGTTCCGCCGAGAGGCGTTCGGGGGGCGCGAATTGCGTATCCACCGGCGGGGTGATAAAGGGGTTTTGCTCGGGCATAGGCACTCCTTCACCGACGTCTGAGCAGCCTCGAGAGCTCGCTCCACGGCCGGGTGTTCAATACATCGCCCGCCTCGAGGCCCCCGCGGCGTGCCTGATCGACCCCGTAGCGCATGTAGCCGAGGTTGGCCGGGGCATGCGCGTCGGAGCCGATGGACAGCTTCACACCGAGCTCCCGCGCGGCGCGCGCGTCCTCGTCGCGGAGATCGAGCCGTTCGGGCTGTGCGTTGATTTCGAGAAAGCAGCCGCGTTCGGCGGCCGCTTCGAGAAGCCGTCGTACATCGACCGCGTACGGCGGTCGCGAGCCGAGTATACGCCCGGTCGGATGTGCGATGATGTTGCAGTACGGATTGTCCATGGCGCGGATGATGCGTTCGGTCTGTTCGTCGCCCGGTCTGTTCAGTCCCGAGTGAACCGAGCACACCACGAGATCGAGCCGGGCGAGAATGTCGTCGGGAAGGTCCAAGCGACCGTCATCGAGAATGTCGACTTCCGCCGAGGCAAGGAGTCGAACAGCGTCGTGCTGCTCGTTGAACGCCGCCACCTCGTCGATTTGTCGGGCAAGCCGGTCTTTGTCGAGCCCCCGTGCAACGGCAAGACTCTTGGTATGGTCGGTGACGGCCAGATACTCGTATCCACGTTGCTCCGCCGCCTCCGCCATTTCGGCAAGGTTGGCTGTCCCGTCGCTTGCGTCGGTATGGGCGTGAAGATCGCCGCGGATATCGTCGAGGGAGACCAGCCGAGGCAGGGTGCCGGCACGGGCCGCTTCTATCTCTCCCCGGTTTTCGCGGAGCTCCGGGGGTATGGGAGAGAGGCCGAGGCCGGTGTAGACCTCCTCCTCCTCGGCGCCCGCAACGCGCTCCTCGCCCCGGAAGAGGCCGTATTCGCTCAGCTTCAAGCCTTGTTCCCCGGCGATCCGGCGAAGGGCGACGTTGTGCTCCTTCGAGCCGGTAAAGTACTGCAGGGCCGCGCCGTAGCTTTTCACCTCGAGGAGGCGCAGGTCCACCTGCACGCCTGATCGCAGCACGACCTGTGATCTGGTCTCTCCTTTCATGTTGACCCGCTCGACGTCCTCGTGTTGCGTGAAAAGCTCCATGATTTCCGCCGCCTCCGCGGAGCGGGCGGGCACCGCCAGAACGTCCAGGTCCCCGACCGTTTCCTTCCGGCGCCGGTAACTCCCGGCGGGGGTGATCCGGTGGACCGCTGCATGACTGCGAAGGTAGGAGACGATGTCCCAGGCAATCTCTTCCGCCCGGGGTAACAGCAGCCGCCGCTCTCCTCGCTGCTTCTTGACCTCACCCAGCTGCGAGCGTAACGATGATTCGAGCTTCTCACCGAATCCGGGGAGCTCGTGGATCTTGCCGGCCTCCAGGGCAGCCTGTAGGTCGTCGATCCCCCGCACCTCAAGCCGTTCGTAGAGCTCCTTCACCCGACGTGGGCCCAGCTCCGGAATGCGCAGGAGCTCGAGCAGCCCCTCCGGCAACTCCCTTTGCACCTCCTCGAGCTTTCCGAGCCGGCCGGTATGCACGATTTCCGCCACTTTCTCCGCAATGGCGCTTCCGATGCCGCGGTATCCGGAGAGGTCCTCCCCACGCTCGACGATATCCGCAGCCGATTCGCCGAGCCCGCGTATGGTGCGGGCGGCGTTTCGGTAAGCACGAACGCGAAACCGGTTCTCTCCCTGGATGTCGAGCATATCGGCGAGGTTCTCGAGCATCTCCGCTATTTCTGAGTTCTTCACGGACACGGTCGTTACCCCTCCGTGAACAAAGTTATCCGTTCCGCAAGCTCCGCGGCAATGGTTGGGGAGCACACGAGGTCGTCGTGCCCGACGTTTCGCTGTGCCTCCCATACGGCAAGTTCGGCGCCGAGGCGTTCGGCAAAGCGGCGGGACTCCTCTACGGGAACGATCTTATCGGCTTCGCTTGCGGTAACGAGCGCCGGCACATGGAGAGGGGCCTCGAACATGTCCGTGTGAAATCGGCGCGGAGTGAAGAGGTGTGCCTGGAGCTCCGGGGTCTCGTCGACGGCGCGGCGGAATATCGATTTCTGAATGTCCTTCGGTGTATGGGAGCTAAAGAACTGTGGCCGCGTCAGGAAGTCGGGTATGAGCTTGTGTTTCAGGAGGAACCGTACCACGGGACCCGGTACGGCGGTGTTCTCGCCGAAGGGTGGGGCGACGAGGACGATGCGATCGATCGTGTTCGGGCCGAGGTCCCGGGCGGCGAGGGCCGCGACCACACCACCTAGGCTGTGGCCAAGCGCAGCGACCGGAGCTCCCTCTTCCCGCGCCGCCTCGGTGAGGAGGTTCCGTCCGCTGTGGAGAACGCTCTCGAGCGTATCCATCCGCAGGTCCGGGGTGAGTACCCGACGGTATTGGGCCCTGAGGTAGGGTGCGATGATCTCGAAGAAATAACCCCGCACACCGAAGCCGTGCAGACAGACGAGGGTGCCGGTGCTCATTGCGCCATCTCCGGCTCATTGGCCCCGAGGAGCCATCCCCCTTTTTGAAAGTACGAACGGGCCAGAGCGAATGTGCGCTCTACGCTCCGGTGGTCATCTCCCTTTATGGTGATGCGGGTGTGATAGCCACGTTCCTCGATGACCGGGTAAGACCCGATCTTTACGCCTTCGTTCTGCTCCTGCAGCCGCAAGAGCCACTCGGCAATCTCCGTCTCGTCGCAATGAATATAGAGCACCGCAACCCATTCTCCCTCCTCCCGGGAGGGAATCATTTCCGCGACACGCACCATCTTATCCCGCAATGCAACGGGAAGCCCGGGAAGAATGAAGGCATTGCCCTTTCGGATAACCGGCCACCGGTGTTCGCGTCCGGGGATAATCTCGCTGTCGGAAGGAAGCATCGCCATGCGACGAGCCGCGCCGGTGAGCTCGTGACCGTAATGCGCGGCCAGGAAGGCGGCCATTCCCGGGTGAAGCTCGAGCTCCACGCCGAATCCCCGGGCCGCACCTTCGAGGGTAACGTCGTCATGAGTCGGACCGACCCCGCCGGCGCTGACGACGTATTCGTACCGTGTAGAGAGCTCACGAAACGCCGTTGCAATAGCTTCTACATCGTCGCCGATGATGCGAATTTCGCCGGTGCGGTGGCCGGCGCGCTTGAGGGTGTCGATCATGAAGGAGATGTTCTCCTCGCGGATGTCCCCCGAGAGAATCTCGTCGCCGATCACGAGGAGGGCAACCATGGCAGTGTTGTAAACCCGAACAGAGCCCGCGGTCAATGCTGAAGGTCTCGAGCTGCATCGGTCTCGTCGCTCCTATGCGCTATGCGCTCCTATGCGCCCGCCCACCTTGCAGATAGGCAGAAATATTAGTAAAATGCTTATGTAAATCAGCGCGCAACGGCCCGCCGGCGTGTCGGGACGCCGGCCCACAGGCCC
>JBKHEN010000078.1:0-11926 GCA_046540795.1 Spirochaetaceae bacterium
TTCGTTCGTTGAGCGCCGGCGGGGCGTTCCTCGAACATCGTGATCCCATGCCGGAGCCGGGCACGGAGATCGAGCTCATCGTCCATTTCCACGGCAGCTCCTTCGTCTCACATTGCCGCGTGTTGGAGCGGCGGATGGCCTCGAGCAATCTCCCGCCGGGACAAGGGCTTGCCTTCACGGCGCTGTCCGAGTATGCCCGCCGCATTCTGGACCAACTGGTCGGCGACGCCCTCGTGCGGGCGCTCACGGAACCTGACCCGGAACCAAGCGTTCCCACAATCGGCGAGGAGGAGTTCGAGCTGTCTCTGGCTCCGGAGTTCGATCCGAACTGACGTTTGACCGGCGGCCGCTGCGGGGTCGGACGGGCCACCGACCGTCTGCTGTCCTTCCTCGGCGTCGATGATATAGGTCGTCGGCGTGCCCCTGACATTGTAGCGTTGCCGGACCAGCCCGTCGGTGTCCAGGACGACGGGATAGGCTATCTCGTGCTCCTCCACGGAGTCGCGAACGGCCTCCGGCCCTGCCTCACAGGGCCCACACCAGGTGGCCCGGAAGTTCAGCACCACCGGCGTGCCCCGGGCGTCCCGTAGCAAAAAGGCCTCGCCCTCGAGGCTCTCGAGCGTGAACTCCGATGCTCCCGGTCCGCCGGCGCCCTGTTGAAAAGTTCCTTCCGCCCGGATATCTTTTGCCTCATATGGCCCCTTTTCAACGGTACGTCCGCTCCCGCAAACGCTCCGCGGGAAGGCGGTTCCTTTCCATTGGGTGGGTCATTGTAAGCGCCGCCGTCGTAACGGCCCTGGCCTCCTATGTGAGCTACGACACGTTCCATTTCTTTGTTCGCGAAGACGCGATCCCCATGGGATTGATGTGTCTGCTGTCCTACGGCTTCATGAGCCTGGTACTGCGACGGCTCATCCGCTTTCCCACCGTTGAGGCGGTAGGGCTCGTGCTCCTTGTGGTGGTCGTGTTCGCGGGGGTCGTCTATCTGGCCGTATCCGTTACCCGTGTATACTATTCGAATACATATATCTTCACCTTCTTCGGGCTCGCGTTCCTGCTGTTGTGGATGTGGCTGCACCTCCGACTCAGCGCTCCCAACCTCAGGCTCCATATCGTGCCCGGCGGCGTTACGCACGAAATCCTTCAGATTCCCGGCCTCTACAATCAGGTGGACGTGGTCATACTCGACCGGCCGGATCCGGAGATTCTCGCCGATCACACCCACGGAATCATCGTCGACATGGCGCAACGGCGCGAGAACGAGTGGGTTCGCTTCCTCTCTCACTGCACGCTTCACGGCGTCGAGATCTATCCCGCCGAAGAAGTCTTCGAATCCCTGACGGGACGCGTGTCACTGGTGCATCTGTCCGAGGGTGTCATCGAGGCGTTCCGCCTCTCGCCGGTATATCACGTCATAAAGCGCATAGAGGGTATTCTCTTCCTGGTAATCACGCTCCCCGTAAGCCTCCCGCTCATGGTGGGCACCGCACTGGCCATCCGTATCGACTCTCCCGGGCCGATCCTATTCTCACAATCCCGCGTCGGGGAGGGAGGCCGTATCTTTCGAATGCTCAAGTTCCGCAGCATGACGCACGGCGCCGATGCGGAGGGCGCCCGGTTTGCGGATGCCCGCGACAAACGAGTCACCCGGGTTGGGGCATTCATTCGGAAATTCCGCCTGGATGAGTTACCGCAGTTCTGGAACATCCTCGTCGGCGACATGAGCCTCATCGGCCCGAGACCCGAGCAGGTCGGCTTCGTCGAGCAATTCGAACGGGACATTCCATACTACGCCTATCGCCACCTGGTGAAACCGGGTATCACCGGATGGGCCCAGATCAATCACGGGTACGCAGCCGATCACGAGGAAACGCGCAAGAAGCTCGAGCACGATCTCTACTATGTGAAGCACTTCTCCTTTTGGCTCGACGTGCTTATCGGCTTCAAGACCGTGGGAACGGTCCTCACCGGCTTCGGGGCGCGATGAGCGCCGACGACGACGATGACCGCGGGAGAGGCGCCCTGTTCCGTGAGCTCCTCAGGCTACGACGCCGGCAGCTCGACGGCGAATCCTTAGACGAGGCTATGACCTACGATCTGGCCGCCGCCGCGGCGGCGGAAGCACGGGTGGCCGGCACGGCTCTTCAGGAAGGACAACGGCTGGACGAGGCGACGCTCTCCACCCTCTCGCGCCTTGCGGGTCTCTCGGATCGCTTGCCGTCCCGGGAGACCGGGCCCCGGGAAACCGGGTCCCCGGAAACCCCGCCGCGGGGCACCGGGAACCCGGCGGGCGAGTCGAGGCGGCCCTCGGGCCTCTTCCCGCTCGTTCTCACATGGTACCTGAGCGACGTCTCACCGTTTTGCGTGGCGGCGCTCGAGGAGCTCCGCAGAGCGTGGTCACGGCGCTCGCCGGCACCGGGGTCTCTCGTCGTCCTGACCCCGCAGCCGCACTCTCGAGCGAAAGACACCGCCCACGGGCTCGGCCTTCCGTTTCAGCCCATCCATGATGACGGGAGCATCGGGGACGCGTTCGGCATCCGCTACACGGCTCCGCCGGCGTTCACGCGCCTACTCGCGCTCGACGCCGAGCGACTCCCGCTTCCCGCCACTTACCTCATTGGGGAGGGGGCCGTCGTGCGATACGCCTTTCTTCATCCGGATCCGCGGTTTCGCGCGGAGCCCGAGCACGTGCTCGCGGCCGCGGCCGAGGAGGCCCAAGCCGAGCACGGAGATTCTTGAGAACGGGAAAGCTCGTGGGGGAGCTTTAACCCGGGGTTGAAGAGCGACGAGCCAAACGGCACAATAAATCCATGTCGGTCGACTACGGGCTGCTCTCCTATCTCTCCGGGTTTCTCACCGAGCGACGCCTTGCACGGTTTCGCGAGGTGCTGGCCCACCGTACCCGGTATCTCACCGTGATTCTCGAGGACATTTACCAACCGCACAACGCGAGTGCCGTGCTCAGAAGCTGTGACGGCTTCGGCGTCCAGGATGTTCATATCATAGAGAACCGCAACACGTACCGGGTTAATCCGGATGTTGCTCTCGGCAGTTCCCAGTGGCTCACACTCACGAAGTACAATCGGAACACCGACAACACCGCCCGCGCAATCACGGATATCCGCAACGCCGGCTATCGGGTCGCCGCGACCTCCCCCCATCATGATGACGTACGTCTTGAGGATCTCGATCTCGCCGAGGGAAAGGTGGCATTCCTCCTCGGGAACGAGCTCGACGGCCTCTCCCCCACCGCCGCCGACCACGCTGACTTTCACCTACGCATTCCCATCTACGGGTTCGTGGAGAGCTTCAATATTTCGGTCGCCGCGGCGGTGATCCTCCATCACGCGACTCTCGCCCTGCGCAACAGCGACCTTCCGTGGCAACTGTCGCGCGGCGAGCAGGACGAGCTTCTCTTCGAATGGGTGCGCCGCTCCGCGCCCCGCAGTGAGGCACTCGAGCGGGAGTACTATCGCAGTATCGAAGGTACCGGCGGGGGGGCTGCCGAGGACGGCCCGACGCGCCGCGCCTTGCCCTCTTGACCCGGCCGGGGTCATGCACGACAACCTATGAAACCATGCAAGCGGTGAATTACTTCACCGCCTACCTCGTAGTCTATCATTTCGGAAATCTCCAGGACGGCGAGCGTGTGCTCATCCACAACGCCGGGGGCGGTGTGGGGGTGGCCGCCCTCGAGCTGGCACGGCTTCGTGACTGCACAATATTCGCCACCGCCTCCGCCGGCAAACACGAGTTTCTCCGAAATATCGGAGCCGACCACCCCATCGATTACCGCAACGAGGAGGTAGCACGCGCGGTGAGGCAAACCGGCGCAGGAGACGGGGTCCACCTCGTGCTCGATCCGCTCGGAGGAACGTCGCTGAAACGGGACTATGAGCTCCTTGCGCCTCTCGGCCGAATCGTGGCCTACGGGGCGTCGGTGGTCGTCGGTGGGCGGCGCCGATCGGTGTTCCGTGCCCTCCGAGTGCTCTTCCGGATGCCGCGCTTCTCCCCGATCCGGCTCATGAACGACAATGCCGCAGTCATGGGGCTGAACCTCGGGCACCTGTGGGGAGAGCTCATGCGCCTGCGGCGGGTGGGGGAGCGCATCTTGAGCCTGGCGGCGGAAGGGCGCATTCGGCCCCGCGCGGCACACACCTTCGATTTCGATCGAGTGCGCGCCGCACACCGCTTCATACACGAGCGGCGCAATACCGGAAAGGTGGTGCTTCTCACCGGCGGCGGTGGCCATGAGGCGGCAACCCGGTAACCACGGCCGGAGTGGGTCGGAGATCCTCAGGCACAATGGATTATTGCTTCCGGCTGCAACAAGCTCCTCGATACTTCAGGCTTTCCGCTCACCCAAGGCCGGACCAGACCTCCAGCTTGCTCTTGACCCGACGGATCACCTCCGTGGTGAACTCGTCGGTCTTCGCCGAGCCGCCGAGGTCCGCGGTGCGAAGCCCGTCATTGGCCGTCTCCAGGGTGGCTTCGTAGATCGCTCTGCTTGCCCGAGCGGCTTCCTCCCCGTCGGCAAACCCGAGAAGCGAAGCCGCCGCAAGAATCATGGCCATGGGGTTCGCCACGTCTTTGCCGCGCAGAGTCGGCGCGGTCCCGTGCGGGGCTTCGGCCATGACCGTCTTGACCTCGGCCTCCTCACCCATGGCGAGAACAAGGGACTCCGAACCGGCGAGGGAGCCGAACATCTGCAGGACCATATCGGAGAGAAGATCGCCGTCGCGATTGAGCGCCGGAATGACGAGCGGGTCCCCGGAGGCCGACAACAGCAGCGCAAAGGTCGCATCGATGAGCTGCGGTTCGTAGGTGACGTCGGGTCGTCTGCGGGCGGCCTCGTCGAGCTCCTCCTTAAACATGCCCTCGTAGACGGGGCTGACCGTGAACTTCGGGCCGCCGAAAACCCGAGCCCCGCTCTTGGCGGCGTGTTCGAAGGCGTACTCCGCAACCGCCCGGCATACACGACGAGATATCCGTTCGGTGCGAAACGCCTGTTCATCGAGCTTCCCCGCCGGGCCCTCACGCCATTCCTCGGCACCGTAGGCGTCGTCCCGGGCCATCCTGACGACCGTGATAGGCGCGTAGACCCCGGCAATCGGGCGCACACCGGGTATCCGACGTCCGGTGCGAAGAATCACGTCCGCGGCTATCTCCTCGCGCAGAATCCGATTCGGGCTGCCCACATCGTGCTCCCCCTCCGGCGTAATCGTCGCCGCCTTCAACCCCAGTCCATGAGCACGCATGGCCTCCGCCGCCTCGTAGACTACCTTGTTGTCGGTGGAGCGGCGGTTTGCCAGTCCGAGGTCGAACCGCAGCAGCTCGAAGGACACCCTCGTCACCGCCGGGTCGAGCACCCGCAGCGCCTGTTCGAGTAGCTCCTGGCCGGTCTCATCACCTTCGAGAACACATATCGTCGGTTTCATGGCCCCGGCAGCCTACTCGGAAACACGTGTCTCTGCAACGTTTCGCCGTCTCCCATAGATGTACGCTCGTGAAAGCGAATACAGCGCCAGGCCGGTCCAGATCGACCCGAAGCTTAGCGCATGAATCACCGTGAACGCTTCCCCGAAAAGGAACACCCCGATCAACAGCATGAGCGACGGGGCGATGTACTGCATGAAACCGACTTGCGAAAGAGGAATGCGTTTGGCTCCCTGGGCAAACCAGTATAGGGGCAACGCAGTCACCACGCCGGCAACCACGAGAAGCACCACGATTTCCCCGGCACCGTCCCCGAATGCGCCGCCCGGAGCGATCCTCTCGAATAACGACGTACGCTCCACGGCCACGAGAAACGCCACCGCTACGGGGCTCAATAGTGCCGTCTCCAGGGAAAGCGCGGTAAGCGAGTCGACTGACACCGTCTTCTTCAGCAAACCGTAGAAACCGAAGGTCAGGGTGAGCATGATCGCTATCCAGGGGACACGCCCGTAGCGCAAGGCAATGTTGCCGACACCGACAACAGCAAACAGCAGCGCCACCGCCTCCAGTCGGGTGAGCCGCTCCTTGAGAACGACCATGCCCAGGAAGACGCTAAACAACGGATTGATGTAGTACCCCATACTGGCTTCGAGAAGCTGCTCGGTGCTGACCGCCCAGATATACGTGAACCAGTTCGCGGCGATGAGCACGCTGGTGACGGTTACCACACGTCGGCGGCTCGGATCACGAAGGAACGCCACCGGCTTGAATCGTCCCGAGATCATGAGAAGCCCCGCGGAAAACACGAAGGACCACACGATACGATGCGCCAGGATCACCGGCGCCGTCACGTCCCCGAGGAGCTTCCAGTACAGCGGAAGAAGTCCCCAGCTGAGAAATGCAGCAAGGGTATAGAGGCTGCCTACGAGAACACGGCGTGAGGACTCCGACTCTGAACTCATGAGAATACCGTAGCGAAACGCACCGAACGCGTCAGCCCACGTTCAGGCAAAGATGATGCGACGGCCGGCATGGAATACGCTGATGCGGCGCGTCGACTCCGATATCACGACCGAAAGGGCCTTCGTTTGTGCACTGATCCCCAGAGCCGCCGCATGACGGGCTCCGAGGCCCGATTGCATTTCCCCCTCCGGCGCCTCGCCGGTCAGATAGGCGCCGGCCGCCATAATGACGCCGTCGCCTCGGATCAAAAACGCACCGTCTATCTTGGCGAACTCTTTTATCGTTTCCTCCAGGCTCGGATCGAGGATGTTCCGGTCCTCTTCGGCCACCCCGTGAAAGGGGTTTATGATCAGCTGCCGGCAAAACGGCGCGACATGCTCATAGTCTCCAACTACGAACAGCGCCCCCACTGCTTTTCCCTCACGCCCTTCCACCGCGAGATCTCCGGCAATCTGCAGGACCCGCGTGAGCACGTGTCGATCGATGTATCGGCCGAGCTGCTGTTGCTCTACGCTTATCGGCAACTCGAACTCGGTGCCTACCGGCGTCAGGCGGATGGAGTCGAGAAAGCCCGAGCTCGGACGACCGAACACGTTGACCACCAGCTCCTCCCGCTCGAGGTGCCCCTGAGACAGCAGAAACAACAGCGCGAAATGAACCTGTGTCGATCTGCGCAGACCCCGAAACGGGATCTCCACGATCTGCATACCTTTCTCGTGAGCGGGAGAGAACTTGTTCTGCATACCCGAGACCACCAGTGCTCCCGATCCGGAGGCCAGCTGGTGGACGAAATCCGCATCCGGAAGCGCATCGGCGTGGATAATCACTCGGGCATGGTTGAACCTGCGGGCCATATCCCGAGCATGGGTAAAGGTCAACCGGGAGAGCTCCTGATTCTCGTATACGATCCCGATCTGCTCCCGTTGGACCGGATGGGTAAGAAGATCATAGATCTCCGCCGGCGTCTCGGCTTTGAGGATAGCCTCGTACAATGCGGGATCCCGGAGGCGCACCGCGAGCTCCCGCAACACTTCGAGATGCTGATCCCGCGCACCCACGAGGAGAACCACAAGGTGAACCGGTTCCTCGCGGCTGTTGTCCCACATTATGCCGTTCCGGCTGAGCCCGACGGCGGCCACGGTGGAAGTCATGGAATCGATGATCGCGTGGGGCATGGCAATGCCCTCGCTCATGCGCGAGCTGAAAGCGTCCTCCCGTTCGAAGACCCGTCGACGGATCCCTTCACGATCGAGCCCGGCGATACGGTCGCACACGATGTACACTAGCTCGTTTACCGCTTCCGAGCGTTCACGGCTCTTGAGGAACACCACTCTGTCGGCTGTCAGGAACTCCGCAACTCTCATCAGGGTGTGATGCGCCGCTCGATGCTTTGTTCACCACGCAGGATCGACAGCTCGCTGCCCCGGCCGTCGGCCTCGTTCAATGCACGGAAGAACTCCTGCATAGCCCCCACCGGACGACCGTTAACCTCGGTAACGAGATCGCCTTGCCGAACGCCCGATTGGGCTGCCGGCGAGCCTTCGATGACCGCCCGCACCACTACGCCCTCGTCGCCGGACTCGAGCTCGAGCTGTTCGGCGATTTCCTCGGTTACGTTCATCACGAACATGCCGGGCCACACCCGATTCTGCTGCTGCTCGAGCTCCGTTTCCGCGCGCCGTTGCGAGATATTCACGGTTACGTTCCGGCGATTGCCGTAGCGGATCAACTCGAATTCCATGGTCTCATCGGGCGTGAGGTTTCCTACCACCCGGGTCAGATGGTCGGCGTCTTCGATCTCTTCTCCGTCGGCGGCGATGATGAAATCTCCCGGCCGGATGCCGTCTTGCTCGGCAGGAGAGCCTTCGTAAACGTTGAATACCATCGCGCCGTCACGATCGCCGAGCTCGAGATCCTCGCGGATATCAGGATAGGCCCGCGGATCCGCGTCCGCGATGGACACACCGAGCCAGCCATACGTGATCCGCCCTTCTTCGACGAAGTCCTCCACCGCTTTGGTAACGTTGTTTGCCGGAATCGCAAATCCGATTCCCACGCTTCCGCCGGACTGCGAAGCGATCCAGGTGTTTATGCCGATTATTTCGCCGTTCAGGTTGGCAAGAGCACCCCCGGAATTCCCCGGATTGATCGCCGCATCGGTCTGAATGAAGTCGCTGAGATTACCCATTCCGCCGCCCTGGGCCGGCGCGGAGCGCCCGAGGGCGCTGACGATCCCCGCGGTAACCGTCGACTGGAAGCCCAGAGGGTTGCCGATGGCGATGACCCAGTCGCCCACCTGCAGCTCGTTCGAGTCGCCGAACTCGGCCACGGGAACGTCCCCCGACGCCTCGAACTCCAACAGCGCCAGGTCGAGACGTTGGTCCGTGCCCACGATATCCGCTTCGAACTCCCGCTCGTCGTCGAGAACGACGCTCACCTCCTCCACTTCAGCCACCACGTGGGCGTTGGTAACGGCGTAGGTGGTATCCCCTTCCCTGCGTACGATTACTCCGGAGCCGAGGCCTTCCCGGCGGAACTCCCGCTCCTCGCCATCATCTTCCCGGGGACCGAAGAAGAAATCGAACGGCGTCTGCGGCGTCCGGCCGCTGACGACGTCGACCACGTTGACCTGCACAACCACCGGCGCCACCTCACGCGCTACTTCTCGGAAGATCTCCTGGAAGTCGAGCGCCTGCTCACGAGCCGAGGCGTCCATCTCCGCATCTCTGCGCGATTGTCGGTCGGCGTCCTCACCGGCTTGCGACGCCCCCTGTTCCTGTTCCTGTCCCTGTTCCTGGGAACCGGAAGAAGACTCCGACTCGGCTGCGCCTTCGGCTGTACCGCTGCCGCATGAGACAAAAGCGGTGACCAAAACCAGGACAATAACGGCAAATTTTCTCGCTAGTTGCATGTAACGGTCCTTACTATATCGAGTTTGCGCGGTTCGAGAATCGGCATTCGATGGCCGGCCCCGCGATTCTCCCGATCGTATCGACCAAGCTGCCGAAAGCTAATAGGCCAATCGGGTTAGGCCGGCTTCGTTGCATAAATACCGAATCTGTAATACCCTTTTATTATACTGCTGTTAGGAATCTACCGTCTAATGGCGTTTTCGATCGAGAGAGGTACCGCATGAGCACCGCACGACACGATTCTACCGGCACCCAGGCCGATATCTTCCAGAAGTGCTACGATTTCAGAGACGCCGCTGAAGCACGGGAACACGGCATCTATCCCTATTTTCGTCCCATAGAGGAGTATCGGGGCGGACGAGTGGTCGCCGAAGGTAGGGAGCTTATCATGGCGGGCTCGAACAATTATCTCGGGCTCTCCCTCGACCCCCGGGTTCGAGAGGCGGCGCAGGCAGCCATCGACGGCTACGGTGCGAGCTGCTCCGGCTCCCGGTTCATGAACGGAACGCTCAATATTCACGAGGAGCTCGAAGACCGCCTGGCCGATTTCGTGGGCAAGGAGTCGGCGCTGTGCTTCACCACCGGCTATCAGACGAATCTGGGGGCCATCTCGGCGCTGGTCGGCCGCGGTGAGCACGTCATTACCGATAAGCTCAATCATGCCTCCATCATGGACGGTATCTTTCTCACCCAGGGCATGAACCGCTCGGTGGGGATCCACCGGTACAAACACAGCAGTCTCGAACAGCTCGAGGAGGTCCTCCAGGGCATCCCGGAGAACGAGCCCAAGCTCATCGTTACCGACGGCGTGTTCAGCATGGAAGGGGACATTGCCAAGCTGCCCAGCCTCCGGCGGCTTGCCGACCGCTATGGTGCCCGAATCTACCTGGATGAGGCGCACTCTATCGGCGTTGTCGGAGAGACGGGACGCGGAAGCCTCGAGCACTACGGGGATACCGGGCTGGCGGAGCTGGTTATGTGCACCTTCTCCAAGTCTTTCGGCTCCATCGGCGGGTTCGTCTCCGGGAGACACGAGGTCATCGATTATATCCAGCACTTCGCCCGCCCCCTCATCTTCAGCGCAAGCATGCCGCCGGCCAACATCGCCGCGGTAATGAAGAGCCTCGAGATCATCGAGCAGGAACCGGAGCGGGTCACCCGGCTTCAGGAGATCGCCGCGAAGATGATCAACGGGTTCTCACGGATGGGGTACGACGTGGGTACCAGCGAAACCGCGGTCGTGCCGCTCATCATCGGTAACAACGACAAGACCTTTGCGCTGTGGAAGCACTTCTACGAGCACGGCGTCTACGTGAACCCGGTGATAAGCCCGGCGGTGCCGCCGAACCGTGCGCTCCTGCGTACCTCCTACATGGCCATTCACGAAGACAAGGATCTCGACAGAATACTGGAGGTTGCCGAAGAGGGCGGGCGTAAGCTCGGGCTCATTTGAGCCCGAGCCCCGAGTGCACCCGATTGTACTCGATTGTACTCGACTGTACTCGACTGCAATCGAGTGGATCCACCGTGGATGCGGCGGCTCAGACGGTAACCACCACTTTGCCGCGGACGTGGCCGGTTTCGCTGATGCGGTGAGCATCCGAGACGGCACGAAGGCCACTTACCGTCGTAACGCTCGTGCGCACGAGGCCGTCGGCAAGGAGATTCGCGAGCTTGCGCAGCGTGGCTTGATCCGGCTTCAGTGACAGCGTCAGCACCCTGCGGGCTCCCACCCCTTTCCGCTGAAAGCCGCCGTTCAAGGTCACGATGACGCCGTGACGGGACAGCACGTCGTGAGAGCGCTCGGTGACCTCTCCGCCGACGGTGTCCAGCACCAGGTCCACCGGTGCGGTTCCCCGCTCGAACGGGGTAGTAGCGTAGTTAATCACTTCGTCCGCGCCGAGAGCTCGGACGAACTCCAGATTCCGGCCGGATGCCGTTCCCACCACGTGGGCCCCGCAGCTCTTGGCAAGCTGCACGGCTATATGCCCCACCCCGCCGGCCGCCCCGTGGATGAGCACCCGTTTTCCCTGCGAGAGCCGGCCGACCTCGAACAACGCCTGATAGGCGGCCAAGCCGACGAGCGGGACGGCCGCCGCCTCGGCGTGGCTTACTGCTTGCGGCTTTGCTACCAGTTGCTCCATCGGCACGCGAACGTATTCCGCGTAGGCTCCGCCGACCGGATAGTTCGCCAGCCCGAACACATCGTCGCCCTCCTCGAACTCGCCTACCAGGCGCCCCCGCTCCGCCACCGTTCCCGAGACGTCCCAACCGAGCACCGCCGGAAATCGGCGCCCTCGGTCCCACAGTCCCTCCCCGGTCCGTGTCTTCCAATCGAGAGGACTGATCCCGACCGCCCGCACCCGGATGATCACGTCATGTAGACGAGGCGTGGGACGCTCGACGGTGGTGCATTCGAGAACCTCCGGACCGCCGAATCGATGCATGACCACGGCATCCATACGACCCTCGACCGGCGCGGACGGCTTACGCGTCTTTCGGGAGAACATAGTGACTCGCCGACTATAGGGGAGACCCCTCGATTTGTGCAACCGTCTCAACGTCGCCGGTGGCCGCCCCGGTGTACGGTTGCGACGATTCTGCTATATTTATGC
>JBKHEN010000079.1:0-11840 GCA_046540795.1 Spirochaetaceae bacterium
GCCGGCACCCCGGCCGGCACTACCGCCGGCACCCCGGCCCCGCTTTCCGTGTCCGGCGAGTTGCTGTTCCGGGCCAAGCGTGAGGGCATCTCCGACCGCCGCATCGCGCGGCTTCTGGGCGTCTCGCCCGGAGCGGTGGAGCAAGAGCGCGCCCGGCTGGGTCTGCACGCCTGTTATCATTTCGTCGATACCTGCTCCGGGGAGTTTGCCGCAAGAACACCGTACTTCTACTCCGCCTACGGGGAAATCGACGAGGGCGAGCCCCTCGGCGAACGGGGAGTGGTGATCCTCGGCAGCGGACCCAATCGTATCGGACAGGGGCTGGAGTTCGACACATGCTGTACGCTTTCCTCCATGGCCTATCGGGAGCTCGACCGCGCGACGATCATGATCAATTCCAATCCAGAGACCGTCTCCACGGACTTCAACGTCTCCGATCGGCTGTATCTGGAGCCCTTGTCGGCTGAGGACGTCAAGGAGATCATGCGCAAGGAGGGGGCCCGGGACGTCGTGGTACAGCTCGGCGGGCAGACGGCCCTCAATATGGCCGAGGAGCTGGAGGCTGCCGGTGCGCGCGTGGTGGGCACGCCGGTGAAGCGGATCCACGATGCCGAAGACCGGGGCTTGTTCTACGACGTCATGCGGCGCATCGGACTCGATCAGCCGCGCAGCAGTATGGCCCCGACACAGGCGGAGGTAGAGCGACTTGCCGGTGAGATCGGTTACCCCGTGCTCTTGCGGCCCTCCTACGTGCTCGGCGGCCGGAGCATGGGCATCGCCTATACGCCGGAAGAGCTCAGGGAGTTTCTCGATCGCAGCATCGTCGTTTCCGAGGAGCGGCCGGTGCTCGTCGATCAGTTTCTCGAAGACGCCTTCGAGTACGATCTCGACGCTCTCTGTGACGGGGAGCGCGTGTACATCGGCGGGATCATGCAGCACATCGAGGCGGCGGGTATCCACTCCGGTGACTCCGCCTGCGTCTTTCCGGCGTACAAGATCGACCGCACCGCCCTCCACAAGATGAAGGAAGCCGCCGCGGCCATTGCCCGGGAGCTCGGGGTCGTGGGGTTCTTGAACATACAGTTTGCCGTCCAGGACGGGACGGTATACGTGCTCGAGGTGAACCCACGCGCCTCCCGCACCGTGCCGTACCTGTCGAAGTCCTCCGGGATAAACCTGGTGGAGGCGGCGGTCCGCATCTGGCAGGGACAGGATCTTCGCGCCCAGGGACTCGTGACGCCGGGGACGGAGGTGCTTCCGGGGGTCGCCGAAGGACACTGTGCGGTGGGTTGGGCCGTGAAGGAGGCGGTATTCTCCTTCGACCGCTTTCCGAATGTCGATCCGTTGCTGGGGCCGGAAATGCGATCCACCGGTGAAGCTATCGGTATCGGCACGAGCTTCGGGGAGGCGTTTGCAAAGGCAACCGGCTCCGCGGGTAGCGACCTTCCTACCGAAGGCCGGGTGTTCGTCTCCATACATGACTCGGACAAAGAGACCCTGCTGCCGGTGGTGCGGGACCTGGAGAACATGGGATTCCGGATTGCCGCGACCCGTGGCACCGCGGATTTCCTGTTTCGCCACGGTATCTTCACCGAGGTCATACTCAAGGTGCACGAAGGACACCCCAACGTGGTCGATCATCTCGACGCGGGCCGAATCGATCTGGTAGTCAACACGCCGCTTGGGCGGTTTACGCAGCGCGACGACGACTACATCCGCATCCAGGCGCTTCGTCACCGTGTACCCTACACGACCACCACATCCGCGGCGGAAGCGGCGGTGGAGGGTATCAGGTACCTCAGGGAAGGGATCGTAACCGTCGAGCCCCTTCCCGAGCCCCACTCAGGTTGAGCGGGGGGGCCGGTCATGGTAAACTGAGACTAACGCACGGTGCGCCATGTCTGAAAACTCGGTATTCGACGCCCTGGTCTCCAGTCTCTCGGCCGAAGAGCGACGTGACATGGTCGAGCGGATTCGCCGGACCATTACCGCCGACGATGAGCCGATCGAGCGACCTCTCGATCCGGCGGAGAGCGACGTAGAATACGCCTACGCAACCATGGGGCTGTGGCGGAGGCTCCTGGTGTTGCTGCGGATGCTCCTCGGAGCAGTCTCCCGCAGCGAAGCGGTGGAGCAGGTCCTGCTTCAAAGAGTCTCGCGAAAACTGCGTGTGGAAGCTCCTCACCTCATCGACGTCGGCTCCTCCACGATGTTGCCCGGATTCAAGTCGGAGCTCGAGCGGCTTACCGCCGCGGTGGCGTTCTTCAGGGGGCCGGTAAATCGCGTGCGCTCGAGCGGTATCGGCGCGTTTTACAGCTTCCTCCTGACCCTCGAGGCTCCCGACATCGGTGAGGACCTCATGGACGGGGTCGATCCTTTCGTGCTAAGTCACTCCCTGGAAGACGCGGACGAGCACGAGCTTCATCGAGAGGCCGATCGTCGCCTCGCCGAGCAGCTTCACGGCATTCCGGCATGGATAAGGGGCAACCTGAAGCAAAACGCCGTGTTCTTCGAGTCCCTCGAGGCGCTGACCCAATTCGACTTCGGCCGCTTGCTCGGCTGCTTTCATGAAATCGCTACGGGCGCGGAGGACGGCGACGGAGAGGGCTGTCGCTTGGAGAAGATCAGAGCGCCCCTCGTGGAGCTGGGGCGTCTGCTCAAAGGGGTCTCCCCGGCGCCTACCCCCGCCCTTGTCCAGGGGCTCGCGCTGTTCGGCGGCAGCCTTGCGGGGTCGAAGTCTGAGCTGGAGTCCGTAACGAACGACCGGGTCATGGGAATGCAGAGCCGTCTCGACGTAGTGCGCGGCTTCGGCCGCCGGGTCCCCCTGTCCGATCTGCTGCGCTTCGCAATGGGCAACGTCGCCTATCGCCTTCCGGATCCGCCGGAGGCGAGAGGCTGGTACGCGCGGGTGGAGCGGTTCTGGTCGCGGCGGATGGAGTCGCTGTTTCAGCTGTATTCCTTCGAGCGAAAGAAGGCGGATCTGCTGTCCCAGGCGGCGGCCCTGGTGGGAGAGGCAGCGGAGATCGTCCCCGTCCCCGGATACCCGGCCCGCGAGGGCGCCCGCTCCGGCACGCACGCCGCCGGCGTGGGGCTACTGCGGGCACTGCTGTCGCCCCTCCGGCAAGAGAACACCGCGGCAACCCTGAAGATCCTGTTCGTCCAGGGTACGTTCTACAAAGAGGAAAACAGAGCGGAGTTCAACGAGTATTACGCGGAGCTGGAAGCGTTGGCGGCGGCGGTGGATACCTTCATCGGACGGCTCGCCGAAGGCGGGGATCTGCGCGCGGCTCTCGCGGCGGCCGAGCGAAAGGCCGGCGGCGAGGGCGATGGAGACGCGGAAGAATCCGCCGGCCCTGCCGGGGCGTCGCTGGAGGATCGGGACGCCGTACTGGATCGCGTCGACGAGGATGCGGATCGGCTTCTGCGCCGCGCAATCGAGACGCTGCACGGGCTCTCGGAGGTCATTCGGGGAGTGCTCTACGGAGAGGTCGGCGGCAAGTACGACACGCTGAGCAATCTGGAAGAGATTGCCGGTCAACGCAACAAGGAATTTCGATCGGAGCTCGATGGAGTGCTTGCCTATATGAAATCGGCCGCCGCGGTCCTCGCCGGTCTCTACGACGTGGAGCGCACAAGCGCTCGGCGCCGAGCCGCGCTTACGCGGACGGTCGGTTGACGCTCCGCAATCGGCGCCGGTATGATCCCTCGATGATTCGTACACTCGCGCTCGAGGTCACCGGGAAGGGCCCCGTACGGCTGCCCTTTGGTCTGCCCGTGTATCTGACACTGCGGGAAGACGGCGACATGGGGCCCAGCGGCGCGCGGGTTCAGAACCGCCGGGACGGCGTGCTTCGGCGGCTGGGTGTGGACCCCGGGCGGTACGTAACCGTGCGGCAGGTGCACTCGCGGGAGGTGCAGATAGTCTCGCGGGAACGGTCGCCGGCGGACGTCGGCGAGGCGGACGGACTGCTCAGCGACGACGACGGCCTGGCCCTCGGCGTTACCGTTGCCGACTGCGTGCCGGTTTTTCTCAATGCGCCGCGGGCCGGTGTCTTCGGCGTACTCCACTCCGGCTGGAGAGGCACGGGCATTGCAGCGGAGGCGGTTCGCCTGATAGGGCACCGTTTTGGTGTTTCCCCGGAAGAAATATCGGCAATGATCGGCCCGTCGATCGGACCGTGTTGTTACGAGGTTGACGGTTCGCGGGCGAAGACGTTCGCCGGGGCGTGGGGAGCGGATACCGTGATCGAGCGGGAAGGAAGCTTCTACCTCGACCTGCGCAGGGCGAACGCG
Source organism: Spirochaetaceae bacterium (assembly GCA_046540795.1). Classification (GTDB taxonomy): domain Bacteria; phylum Spirochaetota; class Spirochaetia; order DSM-27196; family PWMO01; genus JAAAOH01. The sequence goes on from JBKHEN010000079.1 coordinate 4,294, forward strand.
AAGCTTCTCGCCGCCGAAGGTGTTACCGACGTTTCGGTGGTGGATGCGTGTACGGCGTGCTCGCCTCGGCTCGGGTCATACCGTCGCGAGGGCGCGGACGCCTTCACCCGGATGATGGCGGTGATCGTGGGGAGCAACGGCGTGAAATCTATCGAAGGTGGTGGCCGAGCTTCGGACGCGGGGCAGTTGAACTCGAGGGAGAGATGAATGCAGACATACCGTAGTATCTGGAGGAGACGCATTGCCGAGGCCCTTCGGGAGCTTGCCCGGGAACGGGAGATCGACGACTCGCGGATCCGCGAGGAGGACGTCATAGCCGAACGCCCGCCCCGCCCGGAGCTCGGCGACGTAGGGTTCCCCCTGTTTCCCTTTGCCAAGGTCTTCCGGACCTCTCCGGCTGCGCTTGCCGAGCTCGTCGTCGAGCGCCTCGACGGCACCGGCGCTCGCCTCGAAGCGGCGGGGCCGTACGCAAACGTTCACCTCGAGCGAGCCGCCTATGCGCGGGCGGTTCTGTCCGCCATAGAGGAAGAGGGAGACGCTTACGGTCGGGGCGAGTACTACGGGGGACAGCGCATCATGGTGGAGTTCTCCGCCCCGAACACCAACAAGCCGTTGCACCTCGGCCATCTGAGAAACGACGCGATCGGCGAAAGCGTTGCCCGCATCGTCGCCGCCGCCGGCGCGGAGGTTCGAAAGGTCAATCTGATCAACGACCGTGGTATTCACATCTGCAAGTCGATGCTCGCCTATAGGAGATTCGGCGAAGGACAGACGCCGGAGTCGACCGGGGAGAAACCCGACAAGTTTGTCGGCCGATTCTACGTCGAATACGCCCGCTGGGCGCAGGATGATCCGAGCGCGGAAGAGCAGGCTCGCCGGATGCTGCACGCCTGGGAGCAGGGTGACGAGGAGACGATGGAGCTCTGGCAGGCGATGAACGAGTGGGCGGTGTCGGGGATTCTCCAGACCTACGAGCGAACCGGTGTCACCTTTGACGACATTTACTACGAGAGCCGGACCTACGGCGCCGGCCGAGAAGAGGTGCTCAAGGGGCTCGAACGGGGCGTTTTCTACCAGGATCAGTCCGGGACGGTTTGGGTCGACCTGGAGGACATCGACTTGGACAAAAAGGTGTTGTTGCGAGGAGACGGCACCTCGCTTTATCTGACCCAGGATATCGGTACGGCAATTCAGCGACAGCACGACTGGCCCTTCGACCGGCTGATATACGTCGTGGCCTCGGAACAACGGTATCACTTCACCGTGCTCTTCCATGTGTTGCAACGGCTGGGGTTTCGGTGGGCGGAAAACCTGTTTCATCTGGCCTACGGTATGGTGAACCTACCCGAGGGCAAGATGAAGTCCCGAGAGGGGACCGTAGTCGACGCCGATGATCTCCTCGACGACCTGGCCGAGCTTGCCCGCGGCGAGATCCGTGAGAAGGAGCGGGAGGCGGAGGTCAGCGACATGGATCGAACTGCCGAGGCCATCGCTCTCGGGGCACTGCACTACTATCTCCTTGCGGTGAATCCGATGAAGGACATCGTGTTCGACCCCGCCGAGTCCCTGTCCTTTACGGGTAACACGGGACCCTATCTGCAGTATACCGGCGCCCGGATCCGCAGCATCGTTCGAAAGGCGGCCGAGCGTGCAGGCGGAGCGACCCGGCCCCGGGCGGGAGACATCGATGTGTCCGCGCTGGACTCAAAGGAGGATTGGGAGCTATTGAAGCTCCTCGGAGAGTTTCCCGAGCGGGTGGAAGAAGCGGCGGCGGACTACAATCCCGCCGTGATTAGCGCATATTTATTCGAACTGGCCAAGACCTTTGCACGGTACTATCACGAGTACCCGATTCTCTCGGCTCCGACGCCACAGGCGCGAAATGCTCGTTTTCTTCTGGCAATTTCGACTGCTCAGGTCTTGAAAAATGGGTTCTATCTCATTAATATCCCGTTTCTAGAGTCGATGTAGGGGCGAACAATGCAAGCGCGACGTAGGACCCGGACCTACAGACAGACAGAGCCGTTTCCCTTCCCGTTTTTCCCCGTGTCGTCAACACTACACCGGTCTATCTCGGCCTAGCTCTCCACGCCCTTTGGACTCTGCGCATTACGCGGGGCCGGGGCGTTGCAGGCCGAAGTGCAAGGAAGTATGTATGAATATGCAGAAAGAGCTCAATGGACACCAACTCTACGACCCGGCCCGGGAGCATGACTCTTGCGGGGTCGGCTTCGTGGCTCATATCAAGGGACGCGCCGACCACGAGATCATCGAACAGGCACGCACGGTGCTCGTCAATATGACCCACCGCGGGGCGGTGGGAAGTGAGAGAACGACCGGAGACGGTGCCGGGATCCTTACCGCTCTGCCACACCGGTTCCTCGAGAAGATCATGAAGCGGGACTTCGCGGTGGAGCTGCCGCGCCGCGGCGGCTACGCGGCGGGAATTGTGTTTTTGCCGCGGGATTATCGTGAGCGGACCGCATGCCGGCGGGTTTTCGAGCAGGTGGTGGCCGAGGAGGGGCAGCAATTCATCGGATGGCGCCCGGTGCCTCGGGACAACAGCATGATCGGTCCCACCGCCCGTTCGTGCGAGCCGGTCATGGAGCAGGCCTTCATCACCGGAAATGCCGATGACCCGGAAGCCTTCGATCGGAAGCTGTTTCTCATCCGTAAGCAGGCACAGAAGCGGATCCGCGGCGAGACTTACGACTCGAAGGGCGTGTTCTACATCGCAAGTCTCTCCACGCGGGTGCTGGTCTACAAGGGAATGCTGATGCCGGAACAGCTGTTCGCCTACTTTCCCGACCTCAGTGACCCGGATTACGAAACCCACGTGGCCATGGTCCACTCGCGCTTCTCTACGAACACCTTTCCCAGTTGGGACCGCGCCCAGCCGCTGCGCTATATGAGTCACAACGGGGAGATCAATACCCTTCAGGGCAACGTAAACAAGATGTATGCCCGGGAAGGCACGCTGCGAAGCCGGCTCTTCGGCGAGGAACTTGGAAAAGCGTTTCCTATCGTAGAGCCGGACGGGTCGGACTCCGGAAATTTCGACAACGTGCTGGAGCTCCTTCTGCTCTCCGGGCGGGAGCTGCCCGAGGCGGTGATGATGATGGTGCCGGAGGCCTGGCAGAATCATCAGCACATGGAGCCCAAGCGCCGGGACGTCTATGAGTACATGAGCTGCAGTATGGAACCCTGGGACGGTCCGGCATCCATCTCATTCACCGACGGAAAGGTAATGGGCGCGCTCCTCGATCGGAACGGCCTGCGTCCCAGTCGGTACTACGTCACCGACGACGACATGGTAATTATGGCGAGTGAGGTAGGGGTTCTCGACATCCCCCCTGAGAGAGTGCGCCTGAAAGGCCGCTTACAACCGGGGCGGATGTTTCTCGTGGACTTCGAACAGGGCCGGATCGTCGACGACGATGAGCTGAAGACCGCCATTGCCGAGCGGCGTCCCTATGGGGAGTGGCTTCGCAGGGAGCGGGTGTTACTGTCGGAGCTTCCCGCCGCGGCGCCTCCGCCTCGACAGACCGCGGAGGAGCTCACCGCGCGGCTGCGGATGTTCGGCTACACCGAGGAGCATCAGCGGATTCTGCTCCAGCCGATGGCGGAGGACGGGAAAGAGCCGTTGGGCTCCATGGGAAACGATGCTCCCCTTGCCGTGCTCTCACAGCGCCCACGTCTGACGTATGAGTATTTCAAACAGCTCTTCGCTCAGGTGACTAATCCGCCGATTGACTCTATTCGCGAAGAAATGATCATGAGCCTCTCCGCCTACCTGGGGCCGGAGGCGAATCTCCTGGAAACCGGGCCTGCCCACTGCAGGCGGCTGCGGATCGACCATCCGGTGCTCACCAACGAAGAGCTCGCGCGATTGCGAGATCTCGACTACCGCGGCCGTCGGAGTGCTCGGATCGATGCGACCTTTGCGGCCCGCCCGGGGGAAGAGAGCTTGCACCGGGCCCTGCGGCGCATTACCCGAGAAGCCGAGGCCGCAATCGAGGCCGGGTACGCCTTCGTGATTCTCACCGACCGCAACGCCGGGCCCGACCGTATTCCGGTAAGCGCGCTGCTTGCGGTGGGCGCCGTGCACCACTATCTGGTGCAGCGAGCAAAGCGGACGCAGGTCGGCATCATCCTCGAAACCGGGGAGCCGCGGGAGGTGCACCACTTCTGTGCGCTCGTGGGCTACGGAGCCGATGCGGTCAATCCGTACCTGGCCTATGAGGCCATGTGGCGGCTCCGGGAAGAAGGGTTCGTCTCTCAGGAGCTCGACGAGGAAGAGATTGTCTCGAATTATCGGGATGCCCTTGCAAAGGGGATGCGAAAGGTCTTCGGCAAAATGGGTATTTCCACCATCGACAGCTACAGGGGCGCGCAGATCTTCGAGATCGTGGGTCTTGCCTCCAACGTGGTCGAGCGCTGTTTTGCCGGTACCGCTTCCCGGGTGGAAGGCGTCGGGTTCGATACCCTCGAGGAAGAGGCCCGCAGGCGCCATCGGGCGGCATATCCGGCGCGCAACGTTCCCGTCGGTTATGACTCCGAGAACCCCGGCGATTATCAGTGGCGCGTCGGCGGTGAACGGCACATGTGGGAGCCGGAAGCCGTCGCATCGCTGCAACGGGCCGCGCGAGAAGGCGATGAGTCGATGTACCGCCGCTTCGCGGACCTCGAGAATCGTCGGACGAAGGACCAGGCTACTCTAAGGGGGCTCTTGCGGTTTCGCGAGGGCAGCCCGGTGCCGCTGGAGGAGGTTGAGCCTGCGGAGGAGATCATGAAGCGCTTCGCCACCGGAGCGATGAGCTTCGGCTCCATCTCGCAGGAGGCCCACGAGACGCTTGCCGTGGCCATGAACCGGGTCGGCGGTAAATCCAACACCGGTGAGGGCGGCGAGCGACGCGAGCGCTACCGGCCGCTTCCCGGGGGGGACTCCAAACGGTCCGCCATCAAACAGGTGGCCTCGGGCCGCTTCGGTGTAACGATCGAGTACCTCACCGAGGCCACGGAGCTGCAGATCAAGATGGCCCAAGGGGCCAAGCCGGGGGAGGGCGGAGAGCTGCCCGGACGGAAGGTCTACGACTTCATAGCCGATACCCGGTATTCTACCCCGGGGGTGGGGCTCATTAGCCCGCCCCCGCACCACGATATCTATTCGATCGAGGACCTCGCGCAGCTGATCTTCGACCTGAAGAACGCCAATCCCGACGCCCGGGTCAGCGTGAAGCTGGTTTCGGAAGTCGGGGTCGGCACCGTGGCCGCCGGTGTCGCCAAGGCCCACGCGGACCACATCCTCATATCGGGACAGGACGGCGGCACCGGGGCCTCACCGCTGACCGGGATCAAGTATGCGGGGGTGCCCTGGGAGCTGGGACTGGCGGAAACCCATCAGACCCTGGTGATGAACAATCTGCGCAGTCGGGTGGTGCTGCAGACCGACGGACAGATCAAAACCGGTCGTGACGTCGCCATTGCGGCAATGCTCGGCGCCGAGGAAACCGGCCTTGCCACCGGCCCGCTGATTACCCTGGGCTGCGTCATGATGCGGGTGTGTCACAAGAACACCTGTCCCGTAGGAATCGCCACCCAGGACGAGCGGCTTCGCAGGAAGTTCGCCGGAAAGCCGGAGCATGTTATCGCCTACCTGCGCTTCGTCGCCGAGGACCTCAGGCGGGTCATGGCGGAACTCGGTTTCCGCAGCTGGGAGGAGATGGTGGGCCGCTCGGACATGCTCGAGCGGGATGATTCGGTGTTGCACTGGAAATCGGAGTCGGTGGATCTCTCCCGGGTCCTCGCTCCGGCGGTGAGGGGCAAGGGGAATACCGGGGTGATCTGTTGTATCCCGCAGGAGCACGGGATCGACCACGTGCTCGACCGCAAGCTCATCGAGCTTGCCGAGCCCGCCCTCGCTCGAGACGAGAGGGTCCATGAGGAGCTGCTGATCCGGAATGTCGATCGGACCACGGGAACGATGCTCAGCCACGAGATCACGCGGCGACGTGGATTCATGTCGCTCCCCGAGGATCTGATTCACTTCCGGTTTAGCGGCTCCGCCGGACAGAGCTTCGGTGCATGGCTGGCAAAAGGCGTTACCCTGGAGCTCGAGGGAGACGCCAATGACTACCTCGGCAAGGGTCTTTCCGGCGGGACCATTGCAGTGTATCCGCCCTCGGAAGCCGGCTATGTGCCCGAAGAGAACATCATAATCGGAAACGTGGCGCTCTACGGGGCAATCGCGGGAGAGATGTTCGTGCGCGGCCGGGCGGCCGAGCGCTTCTGCGTGCGCAACTCCGGCGCCCATGTGGTCGTCGAAGGGGTCGGCGATCACGGCCTCGAGTACATGACCGGTGGTCGTGCGGTCATCCTCGGGCCGGTGGGGAGGAACTTCGCCGCCGGCATGAGCGGGGGCATCGGTTACGTCTGGGACCCCGAGGAAGCTCTCGCCTCCCTGTACAATCCCGCTCTCGTGGTACTCGAAGAGCTCGACGATGAGGACGAGCGGACGATCCTCTACCTCCTGCGCCGCCATGCGGAGCTTACCGGTTCGACGGTGGGTGCTCACGTCGTGTCCACGTGGAAGGAGCGTCGAGGTGAGTTCCTGCGGGTCATTTCGCCGCAGTTCCGCGAGGCAATGAAACGCAACGCCGATACGGCATCGGAGGTTATACATGGGTAAGCCCACGGGATTCATGGAATACGAGCGAGTTCGCGGCCCGGAACGTGACGAACGTGCCCGCGCCCGGGATTACGAGGAGTTTCACGGCCACCTCGAAGAGGAACAGCGTCGCCTGCAGGGAGCGCGGTGCATGGACTGTGGCGTGCCCTTCTGCCAGTCGAGCTTCGGCTGTCCGGTGGATAATCTCATACCGGAATGGAACGACCTGGTATATCGTGGTAAGTGGGATGAGGCGTTTCAGCGTCTGTTGAAGACCAATAATTTCCCCGAGTACACCGGCCGGGTGTGCCCCGCTCCCTGCGAGCACGCCTGCGTGCTCGGGATCAACGAGCCGGCGGTTACGATCAAGGACAACGAGTGCCACATTATCGACCGAGCGTACGAGACCGGGCTCATGGAACCACGGCCGCCCGCGCTCCGTACCGGTAAGCGGGTGGCCGTGGTCGGAAGCGGTCCCTCGGGTCTGGCCGCGGCGGATCAGCTGAACAAGGCCGGACACGCGGTGACGGTGTTCGAGCGCGACGATCGGATCGGTGGGCTTCTCATGTACGGTATACCGAACATGAAGCTCAGTAAGGAGCTCGTGGAGCGGCGAAACCGGCTCATGGCCACCGAGGGGGTGGAGTTCCGCCCGGGGACGACCGTCGGTGTCGACGTGGATTCCGAGGAGCTCGTGGACTCCTACGACGCGGTGCTCCTTGCCTGCGGCGCCACGCGGCCCCGCGATCTGCCGGTACCCGGTCGGGAGCTCCCTGGTGTCCACTTTGCCATGGAGTTTCTCAAAGCCAATACGCAATACCTTCTCGACGGCGGCGGTGTCTACGGTGCCGACGGCGGCAACGGCGATGACCGTGGCCGA